>NZ_JAMYMP010000005.1:0-262811 GCF_040318615.1 Mesorhizobium sp. M1078 | reverse complement strand
AGAAACTCGCCATCATCGCCGTCGCAAGAAAGCTTCTCGTCGCCCTCAACGCCATCATTCGCGATAAAAAAGCATTCGCATGAACACAGTTGCCATGCCGTGACCTGGGCCGTGGAGTGCGGCGGAGCAGAATTCTGGACCCTAGCAGCGCTCTGAAGTCGCGGCATGGATCCTCGGGTCTGCGCTGCGTCGCCACGCTCCTTGCTCCGCCCGTGGATGACGAAGTGCCGGCGGTTTCGCCAATCGCCAACACGTATAACGCGGAGCGGCTCATGCCGTCCATGGATCGAAGAGTTCAAGCCCTAAGCCTTCGAAATGTTTCGTATTGCGCGTTGCCAAGGTGAGCTCGTGCGCAATCGCAGTGGCTGCGATCAGGCCGTCCATCGACGATAGACCACGACCGCGGCGCTTGCCAAAACCCATCAGGTCGCCCCAGGCCAAGGCAACCGCATCGTCCACCGGCAAAACCCGCTGTTCGAAGCGCTGGGGCAGGTCCCGGGCGAGCCATTCGGCCAGCGCCTCGCGTTTGCGGCCCTCATCCATCAGAGAGACGCCGCGCCGGATCTCGGCGATCGACACTACGCTGATGAAGGAGCGGTCCTCATCAAGCTCGTCCAGCCAGCCCAGGACACGTGCGACAGGCGCTGGCCTCGTCACCTCGGACAGGACATTCGTGTCGAGCAGCAGTCTCACCGCGGCAGGTCACGCGGTTCGTCGCGCTGACGTTCAAGGTCGAGATCGGCGCCGCGCAGCGGCGAGTCCAGCAGGAACTCGGCAAGCGTACCCTTGCGTGCGATCTTGCGCTGCCATTCCTCGGCCGAGACGACAACCACGCTTGGTTTGCCGTTCTTGGTGATCGTCTGCGGCGAGGACTGCGCGCGCTCGATGACCTCGGAGAGCCGGGCTTTTGCCCCGGCAACCGTCCAGTTGGTGCCTTTGGATGACGTTAGCATCGCATCCCTCGCGACTATCATGACTATCATGACTATCTGGGAATGGCGATGTTGCTGCAACAGGGTTTGAAGCTACTCCGGCGAGGTCCCCGCGACGTTCTGGTCATAGTCGACCAGCGAGCCGGTCATGACACCGGATTGCGGGCTGGCCATGTAGCTGATCAGCCGCGCCAGTTGGTCGGGCTTCACCAGTTGGCCCATGGGCTGGCCGGCCTCTGCCTTTGCCAGCCAGTCGTCGGAGGCACCGTGCCATTTCTTCTGCACGATGTCCTCGCCCTCGGTGTCCATCCAGCCCGGCAGCACGGCGTTGCAGCGGATGCGGTTGAAACGATAGGCGCTGGCGACGTTCTTGGTCAGCGTCGCCAGCGCGCCCTTGCTCGAGGAATAGGGCGCAAGGAACGACTGGCCGCAATGTGCCGACATAGAGAGCACGTTGACGATCGAGCCCGGCGCCTTCTTGTCCAGGAGATGGGCCACCACGCCCTGCATCAGGAAGAACGGGCCGCGCACATTGGTCTGGAAAATCTGGTCGAAGGTCTCCTCGGAGGTTTCGACCAGCGACCCGCGCGCGGAGGTGGCGGCGGCGTTGACCAGCGCGTTGATGGTGCCGAAATGCGAGATCGCGGTTGCCACCGCGCGCTTGCAGTCCGCCACTTTCGAGACGTCGGCGCTGATGAAGATCGCATCGACGCCTGCCTTCTTGAAGTGGGCGACAGCCTTGTCGCCCTTCTCCTGCGAACGGCCGATGAGCGCCAGCGCCTTGCAGCCCTCGTCGGCCAGCGCTTCGGCGACGGCAAAGCCGATGCCTTGCGCACCGCCGGTGACGATGGCGCGCGTGTTCGAATTGCGATCGGCGGATGTGCTCATCGCTCTGCTCCTGTGCCCTGGTTCCGGTTCTTACTTGTCGAGGCGGACGGTCTTGCCCGATGTCGCCGACTTCAGCGCCGCATCGGCCAGCTTCAGCGCAACGAGGCCGTCGGCGCCGCTCGGCGATGCCTTTTTGCCCGACGTCGCGGCGGCGATGAAGGCGGCGATCTCGATGGCGTAGGCGTCGAGATAGCGGGTCATGAAGAAATCGTGCAGCGGCGGGCGGGTATAGCCCTTCTCGTTGGCGACCTCTATCGACACCGGCCGCTGGTTTTCGGCGGCGACCATGCCCTTGGAGCCATGCACCTCGATGCGCTGGTCGTAGCCATAGGTGGCGCGGCGCGAATTGGAGATGACGGCCTGCTTGCCGGACGCGGTTTCGAGGATGACGCTGACAGAGTCGAAATCGCCGGCCTCACCGATCTTCTCGTCGACCAGAACCGAGGCATGGGCGCTGACCGCGACCACCTCTTCGCCGAGCAGGAAGCGCGCCATGTCGAAATCGTGGATGGTCATGTCGCGAAAGATGCCGCCCGAGCGCTTGATGTAGTCGACCGGCGGCGCACCTGGATCGCGCGAGGTGATGGTGACCATCTCGACCTTGCCGATGGCGCCGTCGTCGATCGCCTTGCGTACGGCGGCGAAGTGCGGATCGAAGCGGCGGTTGAAACCGACCATCAGCGTCGCCTTGGCCTTGTCGACCACGGCCAGGCATTTCTCGACGCGCTTGACGTCGAGGTCGATCGGCTTCTCGCAGAAGATCGCCTTGCCGGCCTTGGCGAAACGCTCGATCAGATCGGCATGGGTGTCGGTCGGCGTGCAGATGACCACGGCGTCGACGTCCTTGGCCTTCTCGATCGCGTCGATGGTGCGCACTTCGGCGCCATAGGCGGTTGCCAGTTCGGTCGCCGCCTTTTCAAAAGCGTCGGCAACGGCCACCAGTCTGGCCTGCGGGTTGGAGCCGACGGCGCGGGCATGGACCTTGCCGATGCGGCCGGCACCGAGGAGGGCGAAACGAACAGTCATGGGGTATTTCCTCTAGGGGGGATGGGTTCGAGAGAGTTGTGTCTCCACCTTCCTTTTGAGAAAGGTGGCAAGATAATTTTTCGAGCACGCCAGAAAACAGGATGACCATCCTGTTCAGGCCGCGAGTTCCGCCTCCCCGGTCTTGGCGCCGGTGATGTAGGAGACGATGTCGTTGCCGTCGGTGTTTTCCTTGCGCAGGTTGGCGACGATGCGGCCGCGCCGGAAGACGACGATGCGGTCGCATAGGTCGAACACCTGGCGCATGTTGTGGCTGATCAGGATCAGCGGCTCGCCATTGTCCTTCAGCGTGCGGATGATGTTCTCGACCTGCGCCGTCTCCTGCACGCCAAGGGCTGCCGTCGGCTCGTCCATGATGATCAGCTTGGAGGCGAAGGTCGCGGTCCGGGCGATCGCAACGCACTGGCGCTGGCCGCCCGACATGTGGCGAATGGTGTTGGACAAATTGGGGATTTTCACTGCCGTGCGGATCAGCGCCGCCTCGGTCGCCTTGCGCATGTATTTGCGGTCGAGGATCGAGAACGGCCCGAGATTGAAAAGCACCTTTTCGCGGCCGAGGAACAGGTTCGACGGCACGTCGAGATCGTCGGCCAGCGCCAGGTTCTGGAACACGGTCTCGATGCCCGCCGTGCGCGCTTCGATCGGCCCGGCAAAATTCACTTCCCTGCCGTCGAACCAGATCTGGCCACTGGTGCGTTGCTCGACGGCGGTGATCTGGCGCACGAAGGTCGATTTGCCGGCGCCATTGTCGCCCATGATGGCGACATGCTCGCCCTTGCGCAGCTCGAAATTCGCGCCTTCCAGCGCGTGCACGCCGCCATAACGCTTGGTCAGGTTTTCGGTCTTCAGGACGATGTCTGTCGTGGAGATATCTGGCATGGTCAAGCCCTCAATGCCCGCATGCGCTGGCGCCATTGGTCGAGAACGACCGCGCCGACGATGATCACGCCCTTCACCATCTCCTGATAGTAGGCGTCGAGGCGCAGGAAGGTGAAGCCGGAAATGATGACGCCGAAGATCAGCGAGCCGATCACGGTGCCGACGATCGAGCCGCGGCCGCCCGACAAAGAGACGCCGCCGATGACCGCCATGGCGATGGCGTCGAGTTCGTACATGACGCCCATGCCGGACTGTGCCGTCAGGTTCTTGGAGGAGAGCACGACGGCGGCCAGCGCGGCGAGGATGCCGGCAATGACATAGACGAGGATCTTGTGGTTGGCGATCTTGATGCCCGACATGCGCGCGGCATCCTCGTTGGAGCCGATGGCATAGCAATGCTTGCCGTAGCGTGTGTAGGTCATGATCAGCTGGAACAGCACCGCCAGCGACAGGAAGATGATGACCGGCATCAGGCCCTTGCCGATACCAGCGAAACTTTCGGTCGGAAACGAGATCGGCTGACCCTTGGACCACCATTTGGCAATGCCGCGCGCGGTCACCATCATGCCGAGCGTGGCAATGAACGGCGGAATGCGCGTGTATGCAATCAAGGAGCCGTTGACGAGACCGGCGAGCAGACCGCAGCCGATGGCGACTAGTACCGGCACGACGACCGGCAGGTCGGTCCAGCCTTGCGCCAGGAACATCGCCTTGGGGTTGGGGTTACCGTTGACCGTCGCCACCTGGGCAAAACTCATGGCGATCATGGCGGTGGCGCCGACGATCGAGCCCGAGGACAAGTCGATGCCGCCGCAAATGATCACCTGCGTGACGCCGATGGCGATGATGCCGACGATCGACACCTGCAGGATGATGATCTGCAGGCGGGCCTCATTGAAGATCCCGGCGACGTTGTCGCGCGTGTTGAACAGGAAGCTGTCGCCAAGAAAGATGCGGCCGATCATTTCGAAGATGACGACCAGAATGACCAGCGCCAGGAAGACGTTGAATTCGGCCGGCCATGTCCGCCTCTTCGCGTCATAGCTGACCCCGCCGACGCCATGAGATGTCTGTGACATGTCTGTCCTCCGTGAGGCGGCATTTGCCCTCCCGCACGTAAGGGCGGTGAGGGAAACGGGAGCGGCGCGATTGATGCGCCGCTCCGTTAGTCGAACGAGTCGCCGGCTCAGTTCTTCTTCAGGAACTTGTCGATGTTGGCTGGCGTCACGAGTTGGAAGGGCACGTAGACCTTGTGCTCGACCTTCTCGCCCTTGGCGAGCTTCAGCGCTGCGTCCAGAGCGCCGGCGCCCTGGCCGGCCGCATCCTGGAACACGGTGGCATCGAGGTCGCCGGCCTGCATGGCGGCAAGCGCGTCCTGCGTGGCGTCGACACCGCCGACGACGACCGTCTTCATGTCGATGTTGGCGGCCTTCATCGCCTGGATGGCGCCGATGGCGCTTTCGTCATTGTTGGCGATGACGCCGTCGAACGGCTTGCCGGTTGACAGCCAGTTGGTCATCAGGTTCTGCGCTTCGTCGCGGTTCCAGTTCGAAGTCTGCTTGTCGATGATCTTGATGAAGCTGCACTCCGGCGTGGCGATCACCTCTTCGATGTCCTTGGTGCGCTGCACGGCGGCCTGGTTGGAAAGCTCGCCCATGATGACATAGACATTGGCCTCCTTCTTGCCGGCCTCGGTGAACAGGCGGCAGACTTCCTTGGTCTCGAGCGTGCCGGAATCGGCCTCGTTCGACGCGACGAAGGCCTGGTTGTCCGGCAGCGTGTCGACATTGACCGGCTGGCGGTTGACATAGACCAACGGGATCTTGGCGGCTGCGGCGGCGTCCGACATCGCCTGCGTGGCCGAGGTATCGACCGGGTTGACGATGATGGCGTCGACGCCCGAGGCGGCGAAGTTCTTGATCTGGTCGAGCTGCTTGGCGACGTCGTTCTGCGCGTCCTCGACCTGCAGTTCCACGCCGCTCATGCCCTTGGCCTGCTCGATCATGCCGTTGCGCAGCACGGTGAGGAAGTTGTCGTCGAACTTGGCCATCGACACGCCGACCTTGGCGGCAAAAGCGGACGAACTCATCAGCGCCGCAAAGGCGACGCCCAAAATCAGTTTCTTCATTGTGTTTCTCCTCCACATTGGTGTCCGGCTGCACCGATCTACCCGGAATCCCCGATAGCCCGAGGAATCGCTCCCTGATGCCTTCCTGTTCCGTATGGCGTTTTGTCCAAGGGATGGAACGCCAGGCTCCCAGTTTGAAACAGATGTTCCGGAACGAAAGAACCAAAATACCAATCTGATGAAATATTTATTCCATTTTTTCGCAAGACGTCAAGAGCGATTCCTAAGTCGGAAAGCGGATTTTCGGTCGCCGCGCCGCAATTTCACGTCGAATCGAGGCCGACAGCGGCCCAGGCCGAGTCTGAAGGCAGAATCTGATAGATTCTATCATCGCCGGAGAGCCCACGCCGAACGGGTCGGCGCGGCAACGCGTTAGATATTTTCCGGCAGATAGATGTCGAAGGGCAGAAAGGTCTGGCCCGGCGCGTTGGCGGCGCCGGCCTCGATGGAATGCGCCATCAGGTCGACAAGCTCGCGGCACAAGGCGGCGAGCGGCGTCGAGATCACCATTGTCAGGATGTTGTCGGCGAGTGCCGCGCGCGATTCGGCGTTGATCTCGTTGCAGACGACCACCGGCATGTTTGCGGGCTTCGCTGCGCGCAGCGCCGAGACCGCGCCTTCCATGCCGCCGCCGGCGACATAGCAGCCGGCAAGATCCGGATACCGCACCAGGAGATCGATCATCGCATCGTGGGTGACCTGGTTGGCTTCCAGATTGACCAGCGTTTCCATCACCGTGAAGTCCGGCGCATGTTCGCGGAAGAAGGAGCGAAATCCGATCTCGCGCAGTTCATGACCGTGGAAGCGATGACTGCCGACGAAAAGGGCGACCTTGCCGGGGTTCTTTGCCGCCCTGGCGATCATCCAGGCCGCGGTGCGACCGACCTTGCGATTGTCGAGGCCGACATATCCCTCACGGATGCCAGCGGCAAAGTCGGACAGCAGCGAGAAGACAGGTTGCCCCCTCGCTTTCAGCGACTCCACGACCGCCGTGAGCGTCGGATGGTCCGGACCGACAACGGCGATTGCTCTGGATTTCGCTGCCAGCTTGCGCATCTGGGCGGCGATCTCGTCGGCGGCTAGCGAGCTGGCGAAATCGATGGTGGCGACGCCGCGGAAGCGCTGCGATTGCGAGACCGCCATTTCTAGCTCCCTCGCGAAATCGCCGTAAAAAACATCATTGCCCCGCAGCAGCAGAAAGCCGAGGCGGTATTCCGGCAATTCCTGGCGCATGCGCCGCTTGATCAGCCCGGCGGCGTGGTAGCCGATGCCGGTCGCCGCCTCATAGACGCGGCGCGCGGTTTCCTCGCGCACCGGCAGCCGGTTGTTCAGCACCCTGTCGACAGTGGCGACGCTAACGCCGGAGATGCGCGCCAGATCGGTGATGGTTGGCCGTTTTGCCATGACTGTCCCGCATGAGTGCCTGCAACTGCTTACATCGTTCTGATGGAAAATGATAGAAACTATCTTTGTGATATTGAGACTATCACCGCATGGCGCTATTTTGCGCTCGGACACAAGCGCCTGTAATGGACATATCCGTCCTGACGGATGCTGTGGCCGACGGAGGCAGCCCCTATGGAAGCGACACTATCCACACTACCGTTTCGGCGCGACTACAGCCTGATGGGCCGCGATTCCAAGCTCGCCGTCGAGACCGGGCTGGCGGCGGCCGAGTGGTATCACACCGATATTCCGCGCAAGCAGATGAAGGAGCTGATGCAGCGCTCCGACGGGCCGGCGATCCGCGACACCGCGATCTGGCTGGCCGCGCTGATCCTGAGTGCCGCCGGCGGCGCCTGGTTCTGGGGCAGCTGGTGGTGCGTGCCGTTCTTCTTCGTCTATGGCGTGCTCTACGGCTCGTCGACCGACTCACGCTGGCACGAATGCGGCCACGGCACCGCCTTCCGCACCCAGTGGATGAACGACGCGGTTTACCAGATCGCCTGCTTCATGATCATGCGCAATCCGGTGACCTGGCGCTGGAGCCACACCCGCCACCACACCGACACCATCATCGTCGGCCGCGACCCGGAAATCTCCGTCATGCGGCCGCCGGATCTGTTCCGGGTCGCGCTTGGCTTTATCGGCGTGCTGGATGCCTGGCATGCGATGTCGGACATGCTGCGCAATGCCGCCGGCAATATCAGCGCGGCGGAAAAGACTTTTATCCCCGAACAGGAGCAGCCTAAGGCCATTCGCATCGCCCGCATCTGGACGGCGATCTATGCCGTGACGATCGCGCTGGCGCTTTATTTCGGTTCATGGCTGCCGCTGATGCTGGTCGGGCTGCCCCGGCTCTACGGCGCCTGGCATCATGTCATGGTTGGCCTGCTGCAGCATGGCGGGCTGGCGGAAAATGTCATCGACCACCGGCTGAACAGCCGCACCGTCTACATGAACCCGGTCAGCCGCTTCATCTACTGGAACATGAACTATCACGTCGAACACCACATGTTCCCGATGGTGCCCTATCATGCACTGCCTAAACTGCATGCGCTGATCAAGCACGATCTGCCGGCGCCGACGCCGTCGATCCTGGCCGGCTACCGCGAGATGATCCCGGCCTTTTTGCGCCAGCTGCGCAACGAGGACTATTTCCTCAAGCGCGAACTGCCGCCAACGGCGCGGCCCTATCGCGAGGAACTCCACAACGACGCCGTCGCCGCCGCGGCGGAATGATCGCGCGATTAAGCTTTTGTTTTGTCGCAACTCCGAACGGAAAACCGCAACGCACTTTTCCTGGAATTGCTTTTGGGAGGAACACATGAGCGACTGGATCGAGGCCTGCGCCGCCGGCGACATCGACGAAGAAGATGTGATGCGCTTCGACCATGGCGGCCGCACCTTCGCCATCTATCGCAGCCCTGACGACGATTATTTCGCCACCGATGGCCTGTGCACGCACGAAAAGGTGCATCTGGCCGACGGGCTGGTGATGGATGACATCATCGAGTGCCCCAAGCACAATGGCCGCTTCAATTACAAGACGGGGGCGGCACGCGGCGCGCCGGTTTGCGTCAATCTCGCCACCTATCCGGTAAAGGTCGAGGCCGGCAAAGTGCTGATCCAGATCGGGTAGGACCATGCACGCGGGAATGGTCATCATTGGCGCCGGCGAGTGCGGCGGGCGGGCAGCCCTTGCTCTGCGCGAACTGGGCTATGACGGGCCGGTGACGCTGGTGGGTGACGAACCCCATCTGCCCTATGAGCGGCCGCCCCTGTCCAAGGACGCAATGACGAGCGACGCGGCCGAGATCAAGACGATCGCCAGCGACGAAATTCTGGCCGAGAAATCGATCCGGCATATCCATTCCGTTCAAGCGGTGGCGATCGACCGCCCGGCGCATATGGTGCGGCTGTCGGACGGTTCGGCCCTGCCCTACGACAAGCTGCTGCTGGCGACCGGCTCGACACCGCGCAAGCTGCCGATGCCGGGATTGGGGTCGCGCTGCGTCTACCTCCGCACCTTTGCCGACGCGCTGGCCATTCGCGCCCACCTCAGCCCGGCAAACCGCATCGCCATCATTGGTGGTGGCTTTATCGGCCTGGAGCTCGCCGCTTCGGCGCGCAAGCTCGGGGCCAGCGTCACGGTCATTGAGGCGCAGCCGCGCATCCTCATGCGTGGCGTGCCGGCGGAGATCGCTGAAATCATCCATCAGGCGCATGAGGCCGAAGGCGTGACCGTGCTCACCGGTCAGGGCATCGCTGATATCGCCGACGACGGCGCTGAGGTGCACATCATGCTCGCCGATGGGCAGGACATCGTCGCCGATCTCGCCGTCATCGGCATCGGCGCCGTGCCGGTGACCGGGCTTGCCGCGGAAGCGGGCCTGACCGTCGATAACGGCATCGCCGTCAATGGCGAACTCCAAACAATCGATCCCGACATCTTCGCCGCCGGCGATTGCTGCTCGTTTCCGCTCGCTGTCTATGCTGGCCGGCGGGTGCGGCTGGAAGCCTGGCGCAATGCGCAGGAACAGGGTGCGCTGGCCGCGAAGAACATGCTGGGCGCCCGCGAAGCGCATGCCGCGGTGCCATGGTTCTGGTCGGATCAGTATGGTTTGTCGCTGCAGATCGCCGGCCTTTCGGACGAGGGCAAAAGCACGGTCCGCCGCGATCTCGGCGACGGTGCTTTTATTCTGTTTCATCTGGCCGAGGATGGCAGGCTGGTGGCGGCGAGCGGCCTCGGTACGGGCAATGCCGTGGCGCGCGACATCAGGCTGGCCGAGATGCTGATCGCGAAACGGGCACAGCCGGCGCCGGAGGCGTTGGGGTCGCAGGGGGTAAAGCTGAAGTCGTTGCTGGCGGCGTAAGTTTTACCCTTCCCCTTGTGGGGAGGGTCGCTGCGAAGCAGCCGGGTGGGGGTGCGGCACCGACCCCCACCCGGACCTTTGGTCCGACCTCCCCACAAGGGGAGGTAAAGGGCCCCAGCCCTAAAACAGCGCTTTCAGCTCGTCCAGCTTGTCGTTGACCAGCCAGCCGTAATAATTCTCTTCGGGCAGTTTGACCGTCTCACCCGCCGCGCGGCGCTTGTCGTTCTCTGCTTTCAGCGCATAGGCGCGCTGCTCGGGATTGCCGACATTGTAGAGCGTGGCGGTCAGCCCCGGATTGCCTGAGATGTCGAAGCCGGCAATGTTTTTGTAGGCGTCGATCGACTTCCTGATCGTCGCTGCGACGTAGGGCAATGTCAGATCCGGATCCATGATGGTCTTGTAGACCCCATTGGGATCGCCGACATCGAGTTCGGGCAGCCCCGACACCTTGTGCACGAGATCGCTCATCTGCAGCGCGGTCAGCGGGTTGAGCTGGCCGAGGCCAAAGGTCTGGCCGGCATAATAGGGCTGGAAGAAGGTGGCGCCGAAGCGGTCGTTGGGAAAGCTGGTGCCGCCGACGGTCTTGCCGCGGAAGGAGCGGTTCCACACCTGCTCGCGGCATTCCCACAGGTCGTAGCTGTCCGACATTGTGCACTTCTTGAATTCCGGCCGCTGCACGAAATCGGTGATGTCCTCGCCGTCATAGGCGAAGGACAGCTTGCTGGAGAGGTAGGAGATCGCCTTGACGTAGTAGGTCTGCAGCCGGTCGTAGGCATCGACATTGTAGGTGTGCTCGCCGACGATGGCACCGACGATGTGCAAGGGGTTGATGCCGTAAGCGGCAGCCGCCTTCCTGATCTTGGCTCGCAATTCGGCGTCGTTCTGCAACAGAGCGTAGACCTTGCGGTATTTGGCCTGGAAGGTGGTGTTGGTGGCCTGGGTGCGGCGGCTGGAGGCGCCCGGTATGTCAGGCTGCACGACATTGCGGTTGCCCGCCGGCACCAATGTCGCCGCGTCAGCCGCGAACAGCGTCGCCGCCAGCGTCAAGCCGAGAATGACAAGGATCAGTTTTTTCATGCGCCGCCGCCCAAGCAATTCCAGGAAAGTGTGAAACGGCTTTCCGTCCGGAATTGCGTCTAGAGAATTGCCGCGCAAACTAGGGAGTGCTCCCGGTCGAGTCGAGAGCGCCCCTGCAGCCGGCAAGACGAAAGGTGGTCCGATGATACCATCCGGCCACACATCAACCTGTTAGCCGGATTGTTGCCTAAGCATCGGCCCAAAGATCGAAACCGATTTTTGGAAAGTCCGATGCATCGATTCAATACTGCTAGAGCGACCTTTGCGTGTCCAAAAGACGCGCGGCGCCCTAATACCGGCGCCGGATGAACCGGCGCCCTCGTTTAAAGGATGAATCGCGACAAATCTGTGTTTCGCGAGAGGTCGCCGACATGCTTTTCCACATAGGCGGCATCGATGGCGACGCTGGTGCCGTTGCGGTCCGGCGCGTCGTAGGAGATCTCGTCCAACACACGCTCCATCACCGTCTGCAGGCGTCTCGCTCCGATGTTTTCGACGCTGGCGTTGAGGTCGACGGCAATGCCGGCCAGCGAATCGATGGCGTCGTCGGTGAAGGTGAGATCGACGCCTTCGGTCTTCATCAGTGCGATATACTGCTTGATCAGGCTTGCCTCGGTCTCGGTGAGGATGCGAATGAAATCGTCCTTCTCCAGCGCCCGCAACTCGACACGGATCGGCAGGCGGCCCTGCAATTCCGGCAACAGGTCGGAGGGCTTGGAGACATGGAATGCGCCCGAGGCGATGAACAGTATGTGGTCGGTCTTCAACGGTCCGTATTTGGTCGCAACCGTCGTGCCTTCGATCAGCGGCAGCAGGTCGCGCTGCACGCCTTCGCGCGAGACACCGGCGCCCATGCCACCTTCGCGCGAGGCGATCTTGTCGATCTCGTCGAGGAAGACGATGCCGTCATTTTCGGTCGCATCCAGCGCCCGGCGCACGACTTCGTCCTGGTCGAGCAGCTTGTCGGACTCGTCGTTGACCAGCAGCGCGTAGGATTCCTTGACCGTCGTCTTGCGCGCCTTGGTCTTCTTGCCACCCATCGCCTTCGACAGCATGTCGTTGATGTTGAGCACGCCGATATTAGCGCCCGGCATGCCGGGGATCTCGAAGCCGGGCATGCCGCCGGTGCCGGTGTCGGCAACCTCGATCTCGATCTCCTTGTCGTCGAGCTCGCCGTCGCGCAGCTTCTTGCGGAAGGAATCGCGGGTTGCCGGGCTCGCCGTCTTGCCGACCAGGGCTTCCAGCACGCGCTCCTCGGCGTTGAGGTGCGCGCGCGCCTTCACGTCCTCGCGCATCTTCTCGCGCACCAGGCCGATGGCGATCTCGACCAGGTCGCGGATGATCTGCTCGACATCGCGGCCGACATAGCCGACCTCGGTGAACTTGGTGGCCTCGACCTTGACGAAAGGCGCGCCGGCGAGCCGCGCCAGGCGGCGCGAGATCTCGGTCTTGCCGACGCCGGTCGGGCCGATCATCAGGATGTTCTTCGGCATCACCTCTTCGCGCATCTGGCCTTCCAGCTGCTGGCGGCGCCAGCGATTGCGCAAGGCGATGGCCACGGCGCGCTTGGCGTCCTTCTGGCCGATGATGAAGCGGTCGAGTTCCGAAACGATTTCACGGGGAGAGAAGGTGGTCATATCACTAAATTCCACTTTGCCACTGCTTGATGGACTCGAACGGATGCAGCAGCATGATCACGTTGAGCGTCAGATTGTCCCGGATTAGGTAGCCGACACCCAGTTCGAAGATGAGGGCGAGGCCGACGATGCTCCATATAGGTAGCTTTCGCGCCATCACAAATCCCAGCATCATGGCCAGCGTGTCGGACACCGAATTGATGATGCTATCGCCATAGTAATCCAGCGAGATGGTGCCGGCGCGGTAGCGCTCGATGATGAACGGGCTGTTTTCCAGGAGTTCCCAGCCGCCCTCGATGACGACGGCGAATGCCAGGCGCAGACCGATTGGCGAGCGCGGGAACAGGAACCAGGCCAAGGCGTAGAACAGGAAGCCGTGGATGATGTGCGAGAACGTGTACCAGTCGGAAATATGCTGGGAATTCTCCGAACTGTTCACCACACCGTGCCAGAGTTTGACATAACCGCAGGTGCAGATCGGCGTGCGGCCCATGCCGTAAAGCGCGCCGGCCTGGAAGATGAGCAGAGCGAGCACGAGCAGAAGCCCCATCCGCCAGCTGTCTTCGTAGGCCGAGTAATTTTTGGCAGTGCCCGGTGTCGCCATCAACTCATTCCCCTTCTTCCGCGTCGCTCTCTTCGGCATCGACGGCCATCAGCACGACGTCCCCATATCTAGAGTGTCTGCGATCGATAGCCCTGAAGCCCGCTTTTTCATAGGCGCGGATGGCGCGGCCATTGTCGGGATGCGGATCGATGATGACGCGTGGCGCGCCTTCCTCGAACAGTTGCTCGACGAATTGCCTGACGATCGCCGAGCCATGACCTCTGCCGACCAGGTCCGGCACGCCGATCGACAGGTCGATGCCGAGCGTGCCAAACGGCTGGTCGGCATAGGGATGGCCGTCTTCCAGATGCGGATCGTAGCTCTGCAGATAGGCAATCGGCCTGCCGTCGAGCTCGACGATCAGCGGCTCTACAGAAATAGAGTCAATGTGCTCCCGGATTTCGGCGATTTCCGTCTCCGGATCGTCCCACCATTCGGCGACATGCGGCTCGGCCAGCCAGCCGGCGATCATCGGCAGGTCTTTTTCGGTAACCGGTCGAAAATCATAGAGCACCGGCGGGTTAGCCGGCATCGAGCGTTTCGACAACAAAGTTGTTGTTGGTGTAGACGCAAATGTCGGAGGCGATCTGCATCGCCTTGCGGGCGATCTCCTCGGCATCCTTGTCGCTGTCCATCAGCGCGCGGGCAGCGGCCAGCGCATAGTTGCCGCCGGAACCGATGGCCATGACGCCGAATTCGGGCTCCAGCACGTCGCCGGTGCCGGTGAGCGCCAGCGAAACCGACTTGTCGGCCACCAGCATCATCGCTTCCAGCCGGCGCAGATAACGGTCGGTGCGCCAGTCCTTGGCGAGCTCGACGCAGGCGCGCGTCAACTGGTCGGGATATTGTTCGAGCTTGGCTTCGAGCCGCTCCAAAAGGGTGAAAGCATCCGCCGTGGCGCCGGCGAAGCCCGCAATGACATTGCCGCCTTTGCCGATGCGGCGCACCTTTTTGGCGTTGCCTTTCATAATGGTCTGGCCAAGGCTGACCTGGCCGTCGCCGGCGATCACCACCTTGTTGCCCTTGCGCACCGTCACGATGGTCGTGGCGTGCATACTCAGTTCATTGGACATTTTTAGCTCCGATTCGCGCGATCCCGATAAGGCGATTGGCGCGCGGTACGAGTGATTTCGATCGGCCATATGTATGCATGGGGCGGGTGATTGCAAACGGCGTCCGCCATGGCCGGTGGCTGTCCGCATCGCAACTGGCAATCGCCGGATCATGCTGCTAGAAGGCTTTCGTTTTCAAGCAAAAGACAGCTTGGAACCCCGTCTTGAGTTTCGAACCCCTCAGCCAAGGACAAGGTCATGGCGTCCCGTTCCGCCGAAGTCAGCCGCAAGACCAAGGAAACCGAGATCAGCGTCTCGGTCGATGTCGACGGCACCGGAAAATCCGACATGTCGAGCGGCGTCGGCTTCTTCGACCACATGCTGAACCAGCTGTCGCGCCACTCGCTGATCGACATGACGGTAAAGGCCAAGGGCGACCTGCACATTGACGACCACCACACGGTCGAGGACACCGGCATTGCGATCGGCCAGGCGCTGGCCAAGGCGCTGGGCGAGCGGCGCGGCATCATGCGCTACGCCTCTGTCGACCTGGCCATGGACGAAACGCTGACGCGGGCCGCGATCGACGTGTCGGGCCGTCCGTTCCTGGTCTGGAATGTCGCCTTCTCGTCGCCCAAGATCGGCACGTTCGACACCGAACTGGTGCGTGAATTCTTCCAGGCGCTGGCGCAGAATGCCGGCATCACGCTGCATGTCACCAACCATTATGGCGCCAACAACCACCATATTGCCGAGACCTGCTTCAAGGCGGTGGCGCGCGCGCTGCGTTTCGCACTGGAGCGCGACCCGCGCCAGCCGGAAGCGGTTCCCTCCACCAAGGGATCTCTGAAAGGGTAGGCTGATGGCCATCTATGTCGTGATGGAACCGCCAGGCCGCACCGAGGCGGCCGACGCAACCATTTTTGTCCGCGACGGTTTTTCCTGGCTCGCTTTCCTGGTGGCGCCGCTGTGGCTCGCTTGGCAGCGGCTTTGGATCGAGGCCGCGCTCGCCTTCGTCGCCATGGGGCTCATCTCGGTGCTCGGCCAATGGCTGGGACTGGACTGGGCCGGCTCCGCACTGTCTTTACTGGTGTCGCTCTATATCGGGCTGGAAGGCCAAGGGTTGCGGCTCGCAGCGCTGCGCCGCGGCGGCTGGCATGAATGGGGCGTCGTCGAAGCCGACAATCCTGACGATGCCGACATTCGCCAGTCACTGGACGCCGAGGCGCTTGCCGATGAGCCGGCGCCGCTGCCGCGCATCGTGCCGGACGCCAGCCTGGCCCGGCCGGCGCAGACCGGGCTGACGCTGGGCCTGAGCCATACGCCGGGAAAAGCCTGAGATGCGGGTCGCGATCATCGATTACGGGTCGGGCAATCTGCGCTCGGCCACCAAGGCCTTCGAGCGCGCCGCGCATGAAGCCGGCATTGCGGCTGCCATCGAGCTGACCGCCGATGCCGAGCGTGTGCGCAGCGCCGACCGCATCGTTTTGCCCGGCGTCGGCGCCTATGCCGATTGCGCGGCGGGCCTGCGCGGCGTCGCCGGCATGTGGGAAGCGGTGGAAGAGGTAGCGATCGCCAAGGCGCGGCCGTTCCTCGGCATCTGCGTCGGCATGCAGCTGATGTCGGAGCGCGGCCTGGAAAAGACCGTGACCAAGGGCTTCGGCTGGATTGTCGGCGACGTCAAGGAGATCACGCCCGCCGATCCGGCACTGAAGATCCCGCAAATCGGCTGGAACACCATCGATCTGGAGCGCAAGCACCCGCTGTTTTCGGGTATTGCGACCGGGCCTAAGGGTCTGCACGCCTATTTCGTTCATTCCTACCATCTCGACGCGACAAGGCCGGACGAAGTGCTGGCCGTCGCCGATTATGGCGGCCCGGTAACGGCGGCGGTCGCGCGCGGTAACCTTGCCGGCACGCAATTCCATCCGGAAAAGAGCCAGGCGCTCGGCCTGGCACTGATCACCAACTTCCTGCGCTGGAGGCCTTGAGATGAGCAAGAAGGGCTACTGGATGGCGATGGTCGATGTGACCGATCCGGAAAACTATCCGAAATACATCGCCGCCAACAAAGCGGCGTTCGACAAATACGGCGCGAAATTCCTGACGCGAGGCGGTCAGTCGTCAAGCCCGGAAGGGCCATCCGGCAATCGCCATGTGATCGTCGAGTTCGAAAGCTACGAGGTCGCGCTGGCTTGCTTCCATTCCCCCGAATACCAGGCAGCGCTGAAATTCCGGCGCGCTTATTCGACCTCGCATTTCGCCATTGTGGAAGGGGTCTGAACGGTGATCCTGTTTCCGGCCATCGACCTCAAGGACGGCAAGTGCGTGCGGCTGAAGCACGGCGATATGGCGACCGCGACCATCTACAATGACGACCCTGCGGCCCAGGCCAAGGCCTTCGAAGAGCAAGGGTTTGAATGGCTGCATGTCGTCGACCTCAACGGCGCCTTCAAGGGCCAGAGCGTCAACAGCGCGGCGGTCGGCGCCATCCTCAAGGCGACGAAAAACCCGGTGCAGCTCGGCGGCGGCATCCGCACGCTGGCGCAGATCGAGGACTGGCTCGACCGCGGGCTGGCCCGCGTCATCCTCGGCACGGTGGCGGTGCGCGATCCCGACCTGGTCCGGGAAGCCTGCAAGGAATTTCCTGGAAAGATCGCCGTGGGCATCGACGCCAAGGGCGGCAAGGTGGCGGTCGAAGGCTGGGCCGAGGCCTCCAGCCTCGGCGTCATCGAACTGGCGCGGAAATTCGAAGGCGCCGGCGTTGCCGCCATCATCTACACCGATATCGACCGCGACGGCGTTCTGACCGGCATCAACTGGGACGCCACCATCGACCTTGCCAATGCGGTGTCGATCCCGGTCATCGCCTCGGGCGGGCTGGCCTCGATCGCCGACATCGTGCGCATGACCATGCCCGACGCAAAGAAACTCGAAGGCGCCATCTCCGGCCGCGCGCTCTATGACGGGCGCATCGACCCGGCCGAGGCGCTGGCGGTGCTGCAGGGCAAGGCGATGGAGACCCGGCCGTGAAAATCTCCATCATCCTGGCCTCCTATGACAGCGGCCACTATCACGGCGGCATGGGCCGAGGCCCGGATGCACTCATCGCCGGCGGGCTTGTCGACGCGCTGACGCTCACCGGGCATGACGTCGTCGTCACCGATATCGGCAGGGTTGGCGACGAACAACAGCGCGAGATCGCCACCGGCTTTGCCGTGTGCGGTGCCGTCTCCGGCGAGGTCCGCATCGCCATAGACCGCGGCCGGTTTCCCATCGTGCTGGCCGGCAATTGCCTGACATCGGCCGGTGCGGTTGCCGGCGAGGATGCCGATGCGATCATCTGGGCCGACCAGCATGGCGATCTCAACACGCCGGAGACGTCCATCTTCGGCTTTCTCGACGGCATGGCGCTGGCCACGGTTCTCGGCCTGTGCTGGAAGCCGATGGCCTCGGCCATCCCCGGCTTCAGGCCTATCGATCCGGCGCGCTGCGTGCTGGTCAACGCGCGCGATCTCGATCCGGCCGAAACAGAGCTGTTGAAGACTTTGCCGGTCATCCGCACCGAATGCCCGGACTGGGCCACGGCCTGCAACAGGCTGAAGGCGCCGGACGCGAAGCGGGTGCACCTGCATCTCGATCTCGACGTGCACGACCCCGGGGCGCTGCAGGCCAACCGCTACACCACGCCCGGCGGCCCGGAGCCGAAACAGCTGCGCCAGGCTGTCTGCGGCATGGCCGGCCTGCTGCCGATTTCCGGCATTACCATTTCCGCCTATGATCCGGCGTTCGATGCGCAGGCCGAGGTTCCGCCGCTGGTCGGCGAACTGCTAAGCGAGTTGCTGGCGACGATGGACAAGGGCTGATGCTGAAGGCCCGAGTCATCCCTTGCCTCGACGTCAAGAACGGCCGCGTCGTCAAGGGGGTCAATTTCGTCGACCTCATCGATGCCGGTGATCCGGTCGAGGCGGCCAAAGCCTATGACGCGGCCGGCGCTGACGAGCTTTGCTTTCTCGATATCACCGCGTCGTCCGACAACCGTGAAACCATCTTCGACGTCGTCGCCCGCACCGCCGAACAATGCTTCATGCCGCTGACCGTCGGCGGCGGCGTGCGCCAGGTGGCCGATATTCGCAAACTGTTGCTGGCCGGCGCCGACAAGGTGTCGATCAACACTGCGGCGGTGAAGAACCCCGATTTCGTCGCGGAAGCCGCCGACAAGTTCGGCAACCAGTGCATTGTCATCGCCATCGACGCCAAAAAGGTGTCGGCACCCAATGAAGCCGACCGCTGGGAGATCTTCACCCATGGCGGCCGTGAAAAGACCGGCGTCGATGCGGTAGAGTTTGCGCGAAAAATGGTCGATCGCGGCGCCGGCGAGATTCTTTTGACCTCGATGGACCGTGACGGCACCAAGGCCGGTTACGACATTGCGCTGACCCGCGCGATAGCGGATGCGGTGCGCGCGCCGGTGATCGCGTCGGGCGGCGTCGGCACGCTCGATCATCTGGTCGAGGGCATTCGCGACGGCCATGCCGGCGCCGTGCTCGCCGCCTCGATCTTCCATTTCGGCACTTACACGATTACGGAAGCCAAGGCGCATATGGCCGAGGCCGGGCTGCCGATGCGGCTGGACTATCCGGTTCAATCCACTCCACAAAGGCTGTAGACTGCGTCATGGCTGAATTTTCGCTGTCCGATCTGGAAACGATCATTGGCGAACGCGCCCGTTCCGGCGACCCGGACTCGTGGACGGCAAAACTGTTCGCCAAAGGCATCGACAAGGCGGCGCAGAAGCTTGGTGAAGAGGCAGTCGAGACGGTGATTGCCGCCGTCAAAGGCGACAAAAATGCCCTCGTTTCCGAAAGTGCCGATCTCATATATCATTGGCTCGTCGTGCTTGGCATGGCCGGCGTTTCGCTGGGCGAGGTGCTGAAGGAGCTTGAGGGCCGCACCGGCCGTTCGGGCGTCACTGAAAAGGCATCCCGGCCGAAAGGCTGACCGCGAGAGCCGGATGATTTCGGGCCGAGGCCTTAAATCTGAATCCGTCTTTAAATTGATAGAGGGAGCATGATGTCGCCCGAAAACCGCTTCACACTTTTCGGCCTCATGCTCTAGAGGGCAGGAAACTCGATGGACCAGCTCGCTCCGACCGAGAAATATTCCCCCTATCGTTTCTTCTCGGCCGAGCAATGGTCGAACTTCCGCGCCGACACGCCGATGACGCTGGGCGAAGACGAGATCAACCGTCTGCGCTCACTGAACGATCCGGTCGACCTGGAAGAAGTCAAGCGCATCTATCTGTCGCTCTCGCGGCTGCTTTCGGCGCATGTCGAGGCCAGCCAGTTGCTGTTTCGCCAGCGCCAGGCCTTCTTCAACGCGCTGGATGTGGTCAAGACACCGTTCATCATCGGCATTGCCGGTTCGGTTGCGGTCGGCAAATCGACCACGGCGCGCGTGCTGAAGGAGCTTCTGGCGCGCTGGCCGTCGAGCCCCAAGGTCGATCTCATCACTACCGACGGGTTCCTGCTGCCCAACAAGGTGTTGCGACGCGACAATCTGATGGAGCGCAAGGGCTTTCCCGACAGCTACGATGTCGGTGCGCTGCTGCGTTTCCTCTCGGGCATCAAGTCGGCGCAGCGCAATGTCCGCGCGCCCGTCTATTCGCATTTGACCTATGACGTCATTCCCGGCGAGTTCGTCACCATCGACCGGCCAGACATTCTGATCTTCGAAGGCATCAACGTTCTGCAACCCGGCAAATTGCCGAAGGACGGCAAGATAGTGCCGTTCCTGTCGGATTTCTTCGATTTCGCCATTTATATCGACGCCGACGAAAAGCTGATCCACCAATGGTACATCGCCCGCTTCATGCGCCTGCGCGAGACGGCCTTCCGCAATCCGGACTCCTTCTTCCACCGCTATTCGCAGCTTTCGGAAGACGCCGCGCGCGCCATTGCGGAAGGCTTGTGGGCCAACATCAACCTGAAAAACCTGCGCGAGAACATCGTGCCGACACGAGCGCGGGCCGACCTCATCCTGCGCAAGGGCGCCAATCATCTGGTCGAGGAAGTGGCGCTCAGGAAACTGTGACCGCCGCCTCCGGGCTGGTCGCGATATCGCCCGATTGCGTATCCTGCGCCGGTCGCCGGACATAGCGCCGGTCGGCCGGGACGAGTTTGCGCGCCGCGACATAGACAATCACCGAGACAGCAGCTGCGGCATAGCCGTCGATTGCATAGTGCCACGCCAGATAAACCGAGCTGACGGCAACAAAGGCCACATAGACAAACGCTACAGCGCCGAGACGGCGATTGTACTCCCATGCAAAAAGTGCGTTGAGCATCGCCAAGCCGACATGCACGCTGGGAAAGGCCGAAATGCCTGACGCGAAACCGGTCTGCCTGGCCTCATGAAGCCTCCACAAATATTGCTGGTAGGAAACAGCGGAATTGGAGGATTCGGCGCCGCGGGCCAGGAATGCGAGCTGTTCGCCAAACCGCGCCGTGTCGCCCGTGACCATCCCGTAAAACGCCGGACCAGCCGACAGGAACAGTCCAGCCAATATGTTGCCGACGACGATCCAAACCACCATGAAGCAGATGACATAGCGCGTTCGAACCGACGCCGTCCGGGGCGATGTCGCGACGAAGAACAAGGCGCCAAAATTGAGGACAAACCAGAATACGTTGTAATTCCACTCGATGGCAGCCCGCACGAAATCGTTTTTGGCCACCAGATAGAGCCAGCGCCACGGATCGGCGCCGAAATGCAGGAACGCATCGATGTCGGCATGCAGCACGTCAAATGGAAAGCCGTCCTGCCAGACCGGCATTCCGTTCTTCACCGAGGTGAATGTGCCTTGAAAGATCATGAGCGCCATGAGGAGGCATAGACCCGAGAGCGAATATGCCAGCCGCGATGTCGAGAACACATATTTCGCCGCCAGACGGCGCCTGATGTCGGTGCGATGTATAAGCAGGCTTATGTCAACAATAATGGCGAAGGTCGGCAGCATCAGGCCGTTCAACAATATCCACCGCCCGAAATATATCGAATACGCGCTGCGGTCGGCCGCGCCTATTGCATACAGAAAAACTAGTCCGGCCAATGTGTAGACGACGATGAACAGATAAACGCCTGAATCCCGGCGAATCAGCGGGATCGCTTGTTTGATGACTGCCCACAACTGACGGAAAACCACACTGCTCTTTGTCATTGTCCCGAGCCGACGTTGCAATGCCCGGGCACTTTATAAGGAAAATCTGTAGAATCGGTTAGTGCTGTGCGAGGACGCGCTCGCTCAAGAAAGTGTCGTCATTCGCCAGCCCCAATTTGCCACAGCCCCACCAGATGGCGAGCGCCGCGGCAATGCCGACAATTCCGTCCACGGCATAGTGCCACCCGAGGTGAATCGAGCCGAAGAACAACAAGACACCAAAGGCCAGCATGGCGTGACCGAACCTGCGATCAATTGAGTACGCGACAGCCACAAACAGCGCCGCCTGCGCGTTGTGCATGCTGGGCATGGCCGAAATGCCACCGGGCAAATCGACACGGCCAGTATAGACCTCCCAAAGAAAATCCTGTGTCAAGGATGACGACAGCGGATAGATCGAGGCAACCTCGTCGAGATAGCGCATCAGATCGGCATATGGCGAGGGTGCGCCCGGCACCATTTCCGCAAAGTAACAAGGTCCTGCCGAGGAGAACAACGTTGCTATGCCCAGGCCGATCAGGATCCACGAAATGACCGTCGCCCGCCAGTAGCGAAGGCGGATCCGCTCAGGCACGCGCGGACTGACAAGCAACCCCACCCAGAACAAGAACACCAGCAGCATCCACAGAGTGTACACTATGTCCAACAGGCGAGTTACCCAAGGCATGCCGACGACCGGCTGAATGATTTGCCACGCCTGATTCCCACCCAGGAGATTTGCATCCCAGTGGGAGAAAGTTTCGTCCCACTGGAAGGGGGCGACAATCGGAATCATCATTTTGTTGTAGAGGAATGCCGCCATGAAGAGAGCCAACACGACGCTAGCGCAGAAACCCCGCGCAAGGGTATTCGACATGCCTCCGAGGGAAGCGACCGCGATGCTGACTGGTGACCCATGGCGACCCTGAACGAGCGCGCAGGAACCAACCACGGCAACAAGGATAGAGCCCAGCAAAGGCAAAAAGCGCACAATTCGACCGGTATATTCAACAATATGGGGCAGGATCGAATCGCCCCTGATTCTCGCGATGAGAAAGGTCAACACGACAAATGCGAAGATCATTGCACTGCGGCGGCCCTCACGCGCGAGCCATGCGGGAAACCGGTCCACATGCGAAGGACTTTGCACGATTTCAGAAGAAGCCATAGGAACGGCCCCAATCTTTTTGAGAACATTCCTTTGTGTCGCACCTATACTTTAACAAACAGTAAGTCGAAGAATACCTCTACTGCTCCAGGGTACGGTTGACCCGCCGCAGCGTCAGATTGATCCGGCCGCCATTTTTCAGCAGCGCCGAGGTCGACGGGTAGATGCGGTCGACGCCATGGAAGCAGAGCCGGCCTTCGCCGCCGAGCACGACGACGTCGCCGCTTTTCAGGCGGAACGATTTGGTGCCGCCGTCGCGTGTGGCCCCCCTGCCCGTCACTTGGCCGACCCGGAACAGGCAATCGTCGCCAAGTGACACCGAGACCACAGGCGCCGAAAAATCGGCTTCGTCGCGATCCTGGTGCAGGCCCATTTTGGCGTCCTGCGTATAGAAATTGACCAGGCAGGCCTCTGGCGGATTCGGATAGGCGGCGACCTCCCGCCACAATTGCATCAGCGCGTCCGGGATCGGCGGCCATGGCTCTCCGGTGAGTGGGTGCGTTGGCTGGTAGCGATAACCCAGTTCCCTGTCGGTGACCCAGCCGAGCGTGCCGCAATTGGTCATGCGCACGCTCATCTCCTTGCCGGTCCGCGGCATCGCCGGCACGTACAGCGGCGCCCGCTGTACAATGGTCCTCACCTCTTCGACCAGCGCTTCCTGCGCCGCGCGGGACAGATAACCAGGCATGTGGCGGACGCCTTTGGGCAGAACGAGCATGACTTCGCCTCCGGTTGATACTGAAACCATGCCACCGCCAATCAGAAACAGCGACCCGAAAGCCACGGTTGTCGGCCTCCCTTTCTGTGGCAATGGTGAAACCTTGCGGCTGCGGCTCCGAAGGGGAAGCCGCTTTATGCACGCAGTCGGCGCGGTCCTTAGTCGTTCTCTACCCGGCCGCGCAGCTTTTTGATCGTGCCGCGCCCTGCCTTGCTTTGCAGCCGCCGCTCCACCGAGCCTTTCGACGGCCTGGTCTTCTTGCGCGGCGGCGGCGGCGGTTCCGCGGCCTTGGCGACCAGCGCCGTCAGCCTTGCCCGGGCATCGGCCCGGTTCTGCTCCTGGGTGCGGAAGCGGCCGGCCTCGATGACGATGACGCCGTCCTTGGTGGCGCGCTGGCCGGCGAGCTTGATCGTGCGCGCGCGCACGCGTTCGGACAGGCCAGCCGCATTGGCGGCGTCGAAGCGCAATTGGACGGCGGTCGCCACCTTGTTGACGTTCTGGCCGCCGGGACCCGACGAGCGGATGAAATCCTCGTGTAGGTCGCCCGGATGGATTACGGCTTCGTCTGATATGATGATGTCGTCGATCGGCATGCCGCAGTCATGGCGCGGCGGACCAAAAAAGAAAAGGCCCGATCGAGACCGCGCCTTTCAAGGATGCTTCGGTGAAGACGCCTCGACTATTCCGCAGCTTCCTGCAGGCGGGGTGCTGCGCCGAGCACGACGGCATCGACATGGCTCTCGAATTTCTCGAAGTTGACGGCGAACATGCCGACCAATCGCGCTGCCTGCCGGTCATAGGCTGCCTTGTCGGCCCAAGTCGAACGCGGGTCGAGAATGGCGCTGTCGACGCCAGGCACAGCAACCGGCACCTCGAAGCCGAAATTGGCGTCGGTGCGGAAACCGGACGCCTTCAGCGAACCGTCAAGCGCTGCGGCCAGCAAGGCGCGCGTCGCCTTGATCGGCATACGCTTGCCGGTGCCGTAGGCGCCGCCGGTCCAGCCGGTGTTGACCAGCCAGCAATCGGCGCCGTGGCGGGCGATCAGCTCGCGCAGCAGATTGCCGTATTCCTTGGGGTGGCGCGGCATGAACGGGGCGCCGAAGCAGGTCGAGAACGTCGCTTCCGGCTCGGTAACGCCCTTCTCGGTGCCGGCCACCTTGGCGGTGTAGCCGGAGAGGAAGTGGTACATCGCCTGCGCCGGGGTCAGCCGTGCGATCGGCGGCATGATGCCGAAGGCATCGGCGGTCAGCATGATGATGTTTTTCGGGTGGCTGGCCCGTCCGCTCTTCGAGGCATTGGGGATGAAATCCAGCGGATAGGCGCAGCGCGTGTTTTCGGTGAGCCGGCCGTCGTTGAAGTCCGGCACGCGGTCGGCGTCGAGCACGACATTTTCCAGCACCGTGCCGAAGCGCTGCGTGGTGGCGAAAATCTCCGGCTCGGCCTCGGCCGACAGCCGGATCGTCTTGGCGTAGCAGCCGCCTTCGAAGTTGAAGATGCCGTGCGGTCCCCAGCCATGCTCGTCGTCGCCGATGAGCGTACGTGACGGATCGGCCGACAGCGTCGTCTTGCCCGTCCCGGAAAGCCCGAAGAAGATCGCCGCGTCGCCGGCCGGGCCCTCATTGGCCGAGCAGTGCATCGGCATGACGCCCTTTTCCGGCAGCAGATAGTTCAGCATGGTGAACACCGACTTCTTCATCTCGCCGGCATAGGAAGTGCCGCCGATCAGCACGATCTTGCGGGCGAGATCGACCGCAATCACCGTATCGGTGCGGCTGCCGTGACGGGCCGGATCGGCGCGGAAGGACGGCAGGTCGATGATCGTCATCTCCGGCACGAAATCCTCGAGCTCGGCGGCCTGCGGGCGGATCAAAAGATTGCGGATGAACAGCGAGTGCCAGGCGAATTCGGTGATGACCCGCGTCGGCAGCTTCAGATCGGCATCGGCGCCGCCGACGAGGTCCTGCACATAGAGATCCCTATTCGCGGCTTGGACAAGGAAATCGGCGAGCAGCATTTCGAACTGGCCCGCCGAAATCGCCTTGTTGTTGTCCCACCAGACATGGGGCTCGGTGGCGCCATCGCGGACGACAAACTTGTCCTTGGGCGAGCGGCCAGTGTGCTGGCCGGTCTCGGCAAGCAGCGCGCCGCCGGCGGTCAACCGGGCCTCGCCACGACGGATCGCTGCCTCATAAAGGGCGGCCGCACCAAAATTATAATGCACCGTGCCGGTGGTTTTCAGGCCGATACGATCGATCGCGCAAGCAGAATTGCGTTTGCCGACTTCCGACATCAAGGGTCCCTTCTTCTGGATTCGCCGCACTTTGCCGGCGCGTTTCCGGCGAGCCCGCGTTAGGGGCTGAGACGGTGAGAACCAGAAAACTCGAATGATATCAAATCATTAATCGATTTAAAAATTTTGAAAGTTGTTTAAATCGTTTATATGTGCAAAAAATCACGGTGGTTGCCCAAAGGATTGGCACACAGTGTTCGTCCAACCCGTGTAGAGGTTCCGATGGGGCCGCCGGTAAGCCGTCCGCGACAGCGGTTGGAGCCTGTGCCACATTTTGTACCTAATTTGTCCTGCAAAAGCCCCTTCTCTAAGACAGAAGGGACAGCTCATGAGGGAGCCGCTTGAAATGGCAACAATCGCGCTTGTCGATGACGACCGCAACATTCTGACATCGGTGTCGATCGCCCTCGAGTCCGAGGGGTATCGCGTCGAGACCTACACGGATGGTGCGTCGGCGCTGGAAGGCCTGGCGGCGCGGCCGCCGAATCTCGCCATCCTCGACATCAAGATGCCGCGCATGGACGGCATGGAGCTGTTGCGCCGGATGCGGCAGAAGTCCGACCTGCCGGTGATCTTCCTGACCTCGAAGGACGATGAGATCGATGAGCTTTTCGGCCTCAAGATGGGCGCCGACGATTTCATCCGCAAACCGTTCTCGCAGCGCCTGCTGGTCGAACGGGTGCGCGCCGTGCTGCGCCGCGCCAGCGCCCGCGAAGCTGCGGCAAAGGCGCCCAGCCAGCAGGCCCGTTCGCTGGAACGCGGGCAGCTGGTCATGGACCAGGAACGCCATACCTGCACCTGGAAGGGCGAGCCGGTGACGCTGACGGTCACCGAATTTCTCATCCTGCACTCGTTGGCGCAGCGCCCCGGCGTGGTAAAAAGCCGTGATGCGCTGATGGATTCGGCCTATGATGAGCAGGTCTATGTCGACGACCGCACCATCGATAGCCACATCAAGCGGCTGCGCAAGAAGTTCAAGGCCGTCGATGACGACTTCGAAATGATCGAAACCCTTTACGGAGTCGGATACCGGTTCCGCGAAGCTTGAGTTGATGCATGTCGCCCAAAAGTGGTCGCGTTTTTGGGACGACGACATGCATAAAACCAAAGACTAGGCGGGAGCTGCTATTCGATGGCAGTGGATGTACAGCGGAGCAGACGAACGAGCGCTGTCAGGCGGTCGCGGATTCTGCCCGCATTCCTGTCGAGGTTGACGGTGCCGATGCGCCGCTTCCTCGGCCACCACATCTTTTCCAGCCTGACCCGGCGCATCCTGTTCCTCAACCTGGCCGGCCTCGCCGTGCTGGTCACCGGCATCCTCTATCTCAACACCTTCCGCGACGGGCTGATCGACGCCCGCGTCGAAAGCCTGATGACGCAGGGCGAGATCATCGCCGGCGCCATTGCCGCGTCGGCGACGGTCGAGACCGATTCGATCAGCATCGATCCAGAAAAACTGCTTGAACTGCAGGCCGGCGAAAGCCTGGGGCCGGGCTCCGACCAGCTCGACAATCTGGATTTCCCGATCAATCCCGAGCGCGTGGCGCCGGTGCTGCGGCGGCTGATTTCGCCGACGCGCACCCGGGCCCGCATCTATGACCGCGACGCCAATCTGCTGCTCGATTCGCGCCATCTCTATTCGCGCGGCCAGATCCTGCGCTACGACCTGCCGCCGGTCGAGGACGAGCAGCCGGATATGCTGGAGCGCGTGCAGAAATTCGTCTTCGACTTCTTCCGCAACAAGGACCTGCCCGTCTACCATGAGCAGCCCGGCGGCAACGGTGCGGCCTTCCCGGAAGTGGTCAAGGCGCTGACCGGCAGTCCATCGACGATCGTGCGGGTGAGCGAACAGGGCGAGCAGATCGTTTCGGTGGCGGTGCCGATCCAGCGCTTCCGTGCCGTCCTCGGCGTGCTGATGCTGTCGACGGAAGGCGGCGACATCGACAAGATCGTCGCCGCCGAACGCAAGGCTATTTTGCGCGTGTTCGGCATCGCCGCCCTGGTCACCGCCATCCTGTCGATGCTGCTCGCATCCACCATCGCCAATCCGCTGCGCCGCCTATCGGCGGCGGCAGTGCGGGTGCGGCGCGGCGTCAAGAGCCGCGAGGAGATCCCCGACTTTTCCGACCGCCAGGACGAGATCGGCAATTTGTCGGTCGCGGTGCGCGACATGACCAATGCGCTCTATGCCCGCATCGAGGCGATCGAAAGCTTCGCCGCCGATGTCTCGCACGAGTTGAAGAACCCGCTGACCTCGCTGCGCAGCGCGGTGGAGACCTTGCCGCTTGCCAAGAACGACAATTCACGCGGCAGGCTGATGGAGATCATCCAGCACGATGTCCGGCGTCTCGACCGGCTGATCACCGACATTTCCGATGCCTCGCGCCTAGACGCCGAACTGGCGCGTGAGGATGCCGCCACGGTCGATTTGAAGAAATTCATCACCGATCTCGTCGCCGTGTCGCGCGAAGCGACGCGCAACAAAAAGGCTGTCGAGATCGAATTCAAGGCCGCCAAGCTGCCGCAAGGCGTCAAAGGCTATTTCGTCACCGGCCATGATCTCAGGATCGGCCAGGTCATCACCAATCTGATCGAGAATGCCCGCTCCTTCGTGCCGGAGGACCACGGTCACATCGCCATTTCCCTGGCACGCTCGGGCAAGGTCAACATCGTCACCGTCGACGACAACGGCCCCGGAATCCGCGCCGACGCCATCGACCGCATCTTCGAGCGCTTCTACACCGACCGCCCGGCCGGCGAGGCGTTCGGCCAGAATTCAGGGCTTGGCCTGTCGATATCCAGGCAGATCGTCGAAGCCCATGGCGGCACGCTGACCGCCGAGAACATCCCCGGCACCAAGCCCGGCGACATCAAGGGCGCGCGCTTCGTCGTTACGCTGCCGGCCGAAGGCTGATCGCGGCTGCGCATGCCCGATCCCACCGCGGAACCCGAGAACATCCATGCCACCGCAGTCCTGATTGGCGAGCGGGGCGTCCTGATCACCGGGCCGTCCGGCTCGGGCAAGACAACGCTGGCGCTGGCGCTCATCGACCATTTCAGCCGGCTCGGGCTGTTTGCGCGGCTGATCGGCGACGACCAGCTGTTTGTCGCGGCGCGTTTCGGGCGGCTGGTCTGCCATGCGCCCGCCAGCATTGCCGGCCTCGCAGAGGTGCCCGGGCTTGGTCCGAAGCCGCTTTTGTTCCAACCTGTGGGAGTCATCGACCTTACGATCCAGCTGGTTGCCGCTAACGCTGTGGAGCGTTTCCAGGAAGAGTCGAGCGCGACCATTGCCGGCTGTGTGGTGCCGCGCATCGACCTCGTTCAGCGCAACGTCACTGCGGCTTTGCCGGCGGTAATGGCGCGGCTGGCGATTGCGCCTTTCGTATGATCCGCCGCCGGTTTTTTGCTGCAATGCGTCAAATTGGCCATGGCCGACGCAATTTTGGGCTTGTCAACGCGCCGCGCGTCGACAAGATAGCGCTCCCGCCGCCTGGGATGGCCGGCGAGCATAAAAAGCGCCTGTGAAGCGGCGATGACGGGAGCCACCATAGAATGATCGGACTCGTGCTTGTAACGCACGGTCAACTGGCCGCCGAGTTCCGCCATGCCGTGGAACATGTCGTGGGGCCACAAGACAATTTCGAAACCGTGGCAATCGGCGCCGATGACGATATGGAGCAGCGTCGGCGCGATATCGTCGACGCCGTCGGCCGCGTCGACACCGGGACCGGGGTCATCGTTCTGACCGATATGTTCGGCGGCACGCCTTCCAACCTCGCCATTTCGGTGATGGAATCCGGTCGCACCGAGGTCATCGCCGGCATGAACCTGCCGATGCTGATCAAGCTGTCGTCGATCCGCAAGGGCGACAACATGGCGACCGCGCTCGACGAGGCGCAGGCCGCGGGGCGCAAATACATCAATGTCGCAAGTCAGCTGCTGAGCAGCAAATGAACGCGCTGTCGCCCGGTGAGATCGTGCGCGAGTTCCCGATCGTCAACCAGCGCGGCCTGCATGCGCGCGCCTCGGCGAAGTTCGTCCAGGTCGCCAGCGGCTTCGACGCCACCGTCCATGTCGAGAAGGATGGTCTCAAGGTCGGCGGCACCTCGATCATGGGGCTGATGATGCTGGCGGCGAGCCCCGGTTATTCGATCCGCGTCACCGCCAGCGGCGCTGAAGCCGCAGCGGCGATGGACGCGCTGGAGCAGCTGGTCGCCTCGCGCTTCGGCGAAGAGTGCTGAAGTTTTTGCTTTGAACGCCGTTGTCCCAAAACCGCGGGATACTTTTGGGCGGCATGCATCCCCGTAAAACACATACGCGCATAAAGATTTCTTTATATCCCATTGTCGTCTTGGCGGCGATCTGCTAGTCAGGCCGGCATTCCGCGCCCTTCGACGCGCCGTGTGGCGCAGGCGCATTCTGAAGACAAATCACACCGGAGCACTGCCATGACAGGTAGCAAGGACTATGTGGTCGCCGACATCTCGCTTGCCGGCTGGGGCCGCAAGGAACTCGATATCGCCGAAACCGAAATGCCGGGCCTGATGGCCTGCCGCGAGGAATTCGGCGACAAGAAGCCGTTGAAAGGTGCGCGCATCACCGGCTCGCTGCACATGACCATCCAGACTGCGGTGCTGATCGAGACGCTGAAGGCGCTTGGCGCCGATATCCGCTGGGCCTCGTGCAACATCTTCTCGACCCAGGACCATGCGGCCGCAGCCATCGCCGAGGCCGGCATCCCGGTGTTCGCCGTCAAGGGCGAGTCGCTCGAGGAGTATTGGGACTACACCGACAGGATCTTCCAGTGGGCCGATGGCGGCCTCTCCAACATGATCCTCGACGATGGCGGCGACGCCACGATGTACATACTGATCGGCGCCCGCGCCGAGGCCGGCGAGGACGTGCTGTCCAACCCGCAGAGCGAGGAAGAGAAATACTTCTACGCCCAGGTCAAGAAGCGCCTGAAGGCCTCACCCGGCTTCTTCACCAAGCAGAAGGAAGCCATTCGCGGCGTCACCGAAGAGACGACGACGGGCGTCAACCGGCTCTACCAGCTGCAGAAGAAGGGCCTGCTGCCCTTCCCCGCGATCAACGTCAACGACTCGGTCACTAAGTCGAAGTTCGACAACAAATATGGCTGCAAGGAATCGCTGGTCGACGGCATCCGCCGCGGCACCGACACCATGATGGCCGGCAAGGTTGCGGTCGTCTGCGGCTATGGCGACGTCGGCAAGGGCTCGTCGGCTTCGCTCAAGGGCGCCGGCGCCCGCGTCAAGGTCACCGAAGTCGATCCGATCTGCGCGCTGCAAGCGGCGATGGACGGCTTTGAAGTCGTCACGCTGGAAGATGCCGCACCGACCGCCGACATCGTCATCACCACCACCGGCAACAAGGATGTCGTCACCCTCGACCACATGCGCTCGATGAAGGACATGGTGATTGTCGGCAATATCGGCCACTTCGACAATGAGATCCAGGTCGCGTCGCTGCGCAACCTGCAATGGACCAACGTCAAGCCGCAGGTCGACATGATAACCTTCCCGGACGGCAAGCGGATGATCCTGCTGTCCGAGGGGCGCCTGCTCAACCTCGGCAACGCGACCGGTCATCCGAGCTTCGTGATGTCGGCTTCGTTCACCAATCAGGTGCTGGCGCAGATCGAGCTCTACACCAAGCCCGGCCAGTACCAGAACCAGGTCTATGTGCTGCCCAAGCACCTCGACGAGAAGGTGGCGCGTCTGCATCTCGACAAGCTTGGAGCCCGCTTGACCGAACTTTCCGGCGAACAGGCCGCCTATATCGGCGTGACCCCGCAGGGTCCGTTCAAGCCGGAACACTACCGCTATTAGCCAAAGCGGCGTTTACCACTAGATATTGAAGCCGGGCGATTGACTTTTCGCCCGGCTTCTTTTTTGCGCGGATGATTCTTCACGCCGATTCCAGCACGCGCTATTGTGCTGATTCGTGGGCCGGGGACGAGGCCGGCGTACGCATCGAGAGCATGATTCGAACCGAAGGACCGCGTCAGCGAAAAGTGGGAAGCGGTTTTCGGAAAAGATCATGCCCTTTAGAAAAGAGTTAGGTCAGAAGGGCGTTTCCATCAAACGTGATCCTGATCTAGGCGGTCTTGCATTCAGGCGGCGAAGAGGACCAAGGCATGCCGGGGGAAAACCCGCCTCGCGCGGGATCGGCCGTTTCCGGCGGCCATGACGATTCCGATAGCAATGGCTCCGTCACGACAGGCGGTGGCCTGAAGAGGCGCGTTGGCGCCCGCACCGCCGGCTTTCTTGCCACCTCAGCTCTTGCCGGCCCGCTCACCTCGTTTGCCGCCCATGCCGAGCCGGCCATTGCGCAGAAGGCCGGACTGTCGGTCAGCGCGGTCGAAGTCATCCAGCTCGCCATGTTCGTCGGCGTCATGGGCGCGGCACTGGTCTCGGCCATCTTCCTGATCCGCGAAAGAGCCCGCACCTCGGCGCAGAATGTCGAACTCAGAGCCCGCATTGCCGACATCAATGCGGCGCTGCAGCGCTCCGAGGCGCTGCTCAATCTGCGTGACCAGCGCGTCATCGTCTGGGCGTCGGAGAACAAGAAGCCGGAGCTGATCGGCACGCTGCCGCTGGAAAGCGGTGCGCCGGACGACCGTGCAGCCTTCCTCGCCTTCGGCCGCTGGCTGATGCCGCGCTCGGCGGCGGCGCTCGAAAATGCCGTCGCTGGTCTGCGCGAGAAAGCGAAACCCTTTGATCTCGTGATCGAATCGCAGGCCGGGGCGCCGCTTGAAGTGCATGGCCGCAAGAGCGCCGCGCATGTGCTGGTGCGCTTCGTCTCGCTGTCGGAAACTCAGAGGAGCCAAGCCAGGCTGAAGATCGAGAACCAGCGGCTGGCCGCCGACTACGAGACCATGATCGGCCTGCTCGACGCCTTGCCGATGCCGGCCTGGCTGCGCGCCACCGACGGGCGGCTGAAATGGGTCAACCGTGCCTATGCCGGAGCGGTCGAGGCACCGAACGCCGAGACCGCGGTGCGCGAAGCCAAGGAATTCCTCGGCGCCCAGGCGCGCGAACAGATCGCCGCGCAGCACAAATCGCGCCCGATCTTCGAACAGACGCTGTCGACGGTGATCGAGGGCGACCGCCGGGTGTTCGCCGTCACCGACTTCGCCGGTGCCGACGGCTCGGCCGGTCTTGCCTGCGACACCAGCGCCACCGAAACCATTCGCGGCGAATATGAGCGCACGGTGCGCAGCCATGCCGACACGCTCGACCAGCTCAACACGGCGGTGGCGATCTTCGATGCCAACGAGAAGTTGCGCTTCTTCAACCAGGCGTTCCAGAAACTGTGGGGGCTGGACCCGGGCTTCCTGCACAGCGCGCCCGACAATGCGCTGCTGCTCGACCGGCTGCGCAGCGAAGGCAAGATCGCCGAGCAGCCGGAATGGCGGCGCTGGAAAGAAGGCCTGCTTGGCGCCTACCGCGCGGTGGAATCGCAAGAGCATTGGTGGCATCTGCCCGACGGCAAGACCATCCGCGTGGTGGCCAACCCGCAGCCGAAGGGCGGCGTGACCTGGGTGTTCGAGAACCTGACCGAGAAGATGGACCTCGAAAGCCGCTACCAGACGGCGGTGCGGGTCCAGGGCGAAACGCTCGACAATCTGGCCGAAGGCGTCGCGGTGTTCGGTCCCGATGGGCGGCTGCGCCTGTCGAACCCAGCCTTTGTCGCGCTGTGGGGACTGAGCCAGGATGTGATCAAGCCCAACGTCCATGTCTCGGCGATCCGCGATCTCAGCGACCAGCGCGCCGTAGACAGCCCGTGGGGCGGGTTCGTCGCCGCCATCACCGGTTTCGACGACGAGCGCCGCGACCGCCATGGCCAGACCGAACTGAAGAACGGCACAGTGCTCAGCTACGCCGTCATCCCGCTGCCCAACGGCCAGGTGATGATGACCTTTGTGGACGTCACCGACAGCGTCAATGTCGAGCGCGCGCTGAAGGACAAGAACGAAGCGCTGCAGAAATCCGACCAGCTGAAGAACGAGTTCGTGCAGCATGTCTCCTACGAGCTGCGCTCGCCGCTGACCAACATCATCGGCTTCACCGAGCTTCTGTCGCTGCCGGCGACCGGGCCGCTCAGCCCAAAGCAGCGCGAATATGTCGAGCATGTCGGCTCGTCATCCTCGGTGCTGCTCACCATCGTCAACGACATACTCGACCTCGCCACCGTCGACGCCGGCATCATGCAGCTCGACATTTCGGAAGTAAGCGTCGAGCGCACCATCGAGGCCGCGGCCGAACTGGTCGCCGACCGGCTGCAAGAGCATTCGATCAAGCTCCGGATCGACGCCGCTGCGGCGCCGAAGAGTTTTCACGGCGACGAGACCCGGGTTCGCCAGATCCTCTACAATCTGCTCAGCAACGCCGCCAATTACGCGCCGGAGGCGAGCACTATCACGCTTGCCTGCCGGCATTTGGAGCAAGGTGTGGAATTCTCCGTCCATGACAACGGCCCCGGCATGCCGCCGGACCTGCTCGATTCGGTGTTCCGCCGCTTCGAGCCGCGCACCAATGGCGGGCGCCGGCGCGGTGCGGGCTTAGGCCTGTCGATCGTCAAGAGCTTTGTCGAGCTGCACGGCGGCAGCGTGCGCATCGAGACCGGCAAGGACAAGGGCACCACCGTCATCTGCACCTTCCCCGATGCACCGTCGGGCATCCGCGCCGCGGCCGAGTAGCGCGCTCGATGACTGTTGTTGTGCTGGAGCGTTTTCTCGCAGACGAGGCTGCGACCGCAAGGCTCGGCGAAGACCTGGCCATGGCGCTGCGGCCGGGCGACGTGCTGGCGCTCAAGGGCGATCTCGGCGCCGGCAAGTCGACGCTGGCGCGGGCCCTGATCAGGGCGCTGGCCGATGATGCCGGCCTCGATGTGCCGAGCCCTACCTTCACCTTGGTGCAAAGCTACGACACGCGCATCCCCGTGCACCATTTCGATCTCTATCGCCTGTCCTCGGCCGGCGAGATGGACGAGCTGGGTTTCGACGAGGCGCTGCTGCAGGGCGCTGCCCTTGTCGAGTGGCCGGAACGGGCGGAGGCCGCTCTTCCGAGAACGTCGATCTGGATCGAACTCGTCCATCAGGACGAAGGACGATTGGCGAAACTATCGGGCCAAGGCGTTGCCTTCGAACGCGTGGCGCGATCGCTGGCGATGCGCGATTTCCTCAAAACGGCCGGTTGGGGCGACGCCGCGCGGCGCCATTTCGTCGGCGACGCCTCGGCGCGCTCTTACGAGATTGTTTCGCTCGCCGGCCTTGCGCCGCGCGTGCTGATGAATTCGCCAAGGCTGGTGCTGGGGCCGCCGGTGCGCGACGGCAAGCCCTATGCCGTGATCGCCCACACGGCGCAGTCGGTCACCGCTTTCGTCGCCATCGACAAGGCGCTGCTGGCGCAAGGTGTCAGTGTCCCAAAAATCCATGCCGAGGATCTCGAACGGGGCTTTCTGCTGCTGGAGCATCTGGGCTCGGAAGGTTTTCTCGACGACAATGATGAGCCGGTGGCCGAGCGCTACGCGGCAGCGGCCGAATTGCTGGCGATGATGCATGGGAAGACCTGGCCGCAGCGCATGGAGGCCTTGCCGGGCGTCTTCCACGAGGTGCCGCCCTTCGATCGCGCCGCCATGCTGATCGAAGCCGATCTCTTGGTCGATTGGTATGTGCCGATGGTGACCGGCAGCCCGGCAAGCGAGGCTTTACGCGCCGGCTATCACAGGGAATGGAACGCGGTTCTCGATCGGCTGGACACACAGGAATACACGCTGATGCTGCGCGACTTCCATTCGCCCAACATCATCTGGCGCGGTGACCGCAAAGGCCACGACCGGCTGGGCATCGTCGATGTCCAGGACGCGCTGATGGGTCCGGCGGCCTATGACGTTGCGTCGCTGGCCATGGATGCCCGCGTCACCGTTTCGCCCGATATCGAGCAGCGGACCGTGGACGCCTATGTCGCTGCGCGCCACGCCGCCGGCGGCTTCGATGAGGACGCCTTCCGCGCGGCCTATGCGATCATGGCGGCGCAGCGCAATTCGAAGATCCTCGGCATTTTCGTGCGGCTCGAAAAGCGCGACGGCAAGCCCTATTATCTCCGACACCTGCCGCGCATCCGCGATTATCTCAGGCGGGCGCTGGCGCACCCGGCGCTGGCTCAGTTGAAGGAGTTTTACATGGCACATGGCCTGCTGGAGGAACGGCTCCCGTGACCTTGACCACAGCGATGGTGCTGGCGGCTGGTCTTGGCAAGCGCATGCGGCCGATCACCGACACCATGCCGAAGCCGCTGGTGCGGATCGCCGGCAGGACCTTGCTCGACTGGGGGCTGGACAGTCTCGAAGCGGCCGGCGTCGAGAAAGCCATCGTCAACGTGCACTATCTGCCGGACCAGATCGTCGCCCATATCGCCCACAGGCGGGCGCCAAAGATCGTCATTTCCGACGAGCGCGACGCACTGCTGAATTCGGCGGGTGGCATCGTCAAGGCATTGCCGCTGCTGGGCAGCGACCCCTTCTACATCATCAACGCCGATACGTTCTGGATCGACAGCGGCCAGCCCAGCCTCGAGCGCCTTGCCCTTGCATGGGACGGCGCGAAAATGGATATTCTGCTGATGCTTACCGATCTCGACTCGGCCACCGGACACGGTGTCGGCACGGATTTCCTGATGGCGCCGGATGGCGGCCTGCGGCGCTCGAAAGGCGATCCGGCCGGGTTGATCTATGCCGGAGCGGCAATCGTCAATCCCGCCATCTTCAGGGATGCGCCGGCCGGGGCGCATTCGCTCAACACCTATTTCGACAAGGCAATCGCCTCTGGCCGTCTGTTCGGCATGCAGATGCGCGGAAGCTGGATCACCGTCGGCACTCCCGACGCCATTCCGCAGGCGGAAGCGGCCGCCGCCGAAGCTCTCGCGAAGGTGGTATGAGCGGCGCGCGCCGCGTTCTTTCGATCCCGCCCGGAGCGCCATTCCTGCCGACTCTGGCCGAGGCCTTGCTGGCCGGACGGCTGGTGCCCGGCTTCCGGTTCGACGGCGATCCGCTGGCGCTGGCTGATGTCACCATCTATGTGCCGACACGGCGCGCGGCCCGTGCGCTGCGCGGCGCCTTTGTCGACGCGCTTTCGGGACCGGGAGGGAGCCGCCGTTCGGCGATCCTGCCGGTCATCCGCCCGCTCGGAGAGTTCGACCAGGACGAAGCCGCCTTCGACGCCGGCACGCCGACCGAGCTTGAAATGGCGCCGCCGATCGCAGCCATCGAACGCCTGCTGCTGCTGGCGCCGCTGGTGCAGGCCTGGAAGCGCACCCTGCCGGCGCATGTCCTTGATATGTTCAACGAAGAGATTGTCGTGCCGGCCTCCGCCGCCGATGCGATCTGGCTGGCGCGCGACCTCGCCCGGCTCATGGACGAAATCGAAACCGAAGGCACGGACTGGACCAGGCTTGCCGATCTGGTCACCGGCAATCTTGCCGGTTGGTGGCTGGTGACGCTCGATTTCCTCCGTATCGTCACCGAGGCCTGGCCGAAATTGCTGGAGGAGCGCGACCGCTCCAACCCGGCCGCGCACCGCAATGCGCTGATCCGGCGCGAGGCGAAGCGGCTGGAACGCAACCCGCCCAAAGGCCCGGTGATCGCCGCCGGCTCGACGGGCTCTATTCCGGCCACGGCTGAACTGCTTGCCACGGTCGCCAGCCTGCCTAACGGCGCCGTGGTGCTGCCCGGGCTCGATGGGATGCTGGACGAACCGTCTTTTGCCGCGATTGCGGCGCCCGGTGCGCGGCCGGCACTGCTCGGCCACCCACAATACGGCATGGCCAAGCTGATCGGCAAGGTTGGCGTGCTGCGTGGCGATGTCGAGGAAGTGGTCGCCGCCGAGCCCGCACTGGTGCTCCGCGCGGCCCTTGTCGGCGAGGCGCTGCGTCCGGCCGAGACCACGGAACTATGGGCCGAGACCCGCATACGCTTCAACGCCCTGGATATCGCCGAGGCCTTCGCCGATGTGACGCTGGTCGAAGCCGCCAGCGAACGCGACGAGGCGGCGGCGATCGCCATCGCGCTGAAAACCGCCGTGGAACAGCCGGGGCACAGGGCAGCGCTCGTTACCGGCGACCGCGGGCTGGCGCGGCGCGTCTCGGCCGAGCTGTTGCGCTTCGGTGTGATCGCTGACGATTCCGGCGGCACGCCGCTCGCCAACACGCCTGCCGCCAGCCTGCTGCGGCTCACACTTCAAGCGGTATTCCGGCCCGGCGATCCCGTCGGCCTTTTGTCGCTGCTCAAGCATCCGCTGCTCGGGCTCGGACTTGAGCGCACCGGCGTGCGCCATGCCGCCGAGCTCATCGAACTCGTGGCGCTGCGCGGCGGCACCGGACGCCCCGACATCGCCGCCTTGCCAGCACTGTTCGAGGAGCGTCTCGCCGGGCTGAGCGGGGACAAGCGCCAGCCCTTCTGGTTTTCGCGCCTGAGCGTGCGCGGCATCGACGATGCCCGCGATATGCTGAGCCGGCTTGTGACGGCACTGGCGCCGCTGACCGCCTTTCGCGGTGAAGAGAATGCCGATCTTGTCGCGTTGACCAGAGCGAGCGTCGCCGCGCTGGAAAATCTCGGCCGCACGGCGGAGCGCAGCCTGGCTGAATTTTATGCCGGCGACGCCGGCGAGAAACTCGCCGAGCTGCTGCGCGGTGTGGTCGCGGCCTCGGCCTCGTTCGACTTCCCGGCCGACGAATGGCCTGATGTGATGGACGCGCTGGTAGCACCGGAAACGGTCAAGCCCGGGCAAGGCACCGACCGCAACATCGCCATTTGGGGGGCGCTGGAAGCGCGGCTGCAGAATGTCGACACGCTGGTCATTGGCGGGCTGAACGAGGGCGTGTGGCCACGCAAGCCGGAAAGCGATCGCTTCATGTCGCGGTTGATGAAGACCGGCATCGATCTCGAGCCGCCGGAGCGCCGTATCGGCCTTGCCGCCCACGACTTCCAGATGGCGATGGGGGCGAAAAAGGTGGTGCTGACGCGCTCCGCCCGAGCCGGCGACGCACCGGCGGTGCCGTCGCGCTGGCTGCAGCGCATCCTCACCTTCATCGGCAAGGATCCGGCGGCCGCATTGCGCGGGCGCGGCGACGAATTGCTTGCCTGGGCGCGCGCGCTCGATGCCGGCGAGCGGCAGCATTTCGCGCCGCGACCGCAGCCGAAACCGCCGCTGAGCATGCGGCCCACCCACTTCTCGGTGACCGAGATCGAGACGCTGCGCCGCGACCCCTATGCGGTCTATGCCAAGCGTATTCTGAGCCTTCTGCCGCTCGAGCCGGTGATCCGCGATCCCGGTGCGGCCGAGCGCGGCACGCTGTTTCATGACATCCTGCATCTGTTCTCGACAGAGGTGGCGGATCCCCGCGCGCCCGAAGCTCTGGAACGCCTCATCGCTGCCGGCCGGACCTGCTTCGCCGACATTGCCCTACCCGCCGATGTCGAGGCGGTGTGGTGGCCGCGCTTCGAAAAGCTCGCCGCCAACATCATCGAATGGGAGCGCGGCCGCGCCCCTGCCGTCGCCCGGCGGCATGCCGAGGAGCGCGCCGAAAAGACGGCTGTCGGCCGTACCGGTGTGACGCTGTCCGGCTATGCCGACCGCGTCGACCTTTTGGCCGGTGGCATGGCCGACATTCTCGATTACAAGACCGGCTCCTCGCCGTCCAAGGCGCAGGCGCACACGCTGCTGGCGCCACAGCTGGCGCTCGAAGGGGCGCTGCTCCGGCGCGGCGCCTTCAAGGGGCTTGGCGCGCGCGAACCCTCGCAGCTTGCATTCGTGCGGCTGAAGCCGAATGGCGAAGTGTTCGAGGAATCCATCCTCGACTACAACCGCCAGCCCCGGACCGCAGAAGACCTCGCCGAAGAGGCCTGGGCGCGGCTGGAAAAACTGCTCATTCACTATGCCGATCCGGCGACCGGCTATCTGTCGCGGGCGCTGCCGTTTCGCGAAGGCGAGAGCGATGGCGACTACGACCACCTGGCGCGCGTGCTCGAATGGTCGGCCGGCGGCGACAGCGATGACGAGGCGGGGGAGGCATGAAGAAAGCCTATCCCATTCCCGGCGAAACCGCCGCCAGCCAGACGCGCGCTTCCGACCCGAAGAACTCGGCCTGGGTGTCGGCCAATGCCGGATCCGGCAAGACGCATGTGCTGGCCCAGCGCGTCATCCGGCTGTTGCTCAACGGCACCGATCCGTCGAAGATCCTGTGCCTGACCTATACGCGGGCGGCCGCCGCCAACATGTCGAACCGCGTGTTCTCGACCCTGTCGGAATGGACGGCGCTCGGCGATGCCGAGCTTGCCACAAAGATTGAGGCGGTGGACGGCCGCCGACCCGACCGCGACACGATGCGGCGGGCGCGCCGGCTGTTTGCCGAAGCGCTGGAAACGCCGGGCGGGCTGAAGATCCAGACCATCCACGCCTTCTGCGAATCGGTGCTGCACCAGTTTCCGCTGGAGGCCAACATCCCGGCGCATTTCGAAATGCTCGATCCGCAGATGGAGGCCTCGCTGTTTGCTGGCGCCCGCCGCGACATGATTTCGGGCACGTCAGCCGGAGACGCCGGACTGGCCGAGGCCTTTGCCACCGTGCTGGAGCGCGGCGGAGAACACGGGCTCGATGCGCTGCTCGCCGAAATCGTGCGCAAGCGCGACGGGCTGCGCGGCTTCATCGATGCGGTCCGGCGCGACGGCGGCGGCTTTCAGGCCCTGTTCGACGAATTCCATTTTCGCCCCGGGCGGAGCGCCGAAGACATAGCGGCATCGGTATGGCCGCTGCCGGGTTTCCTGCCGGACTTCTTTGCAGTGTTCGCCAGTGCCGCCGAGGCCGCCGACGCCCGCACCGTGCTCAACAATCTCTTGCCCTATGCCCGGTTGGCCTTTGCCGAGACGGACCCGACCCGCCGGCTGCAGATGCTCGGCAAAGCCTTTCTCAAGGCCGATGGCGACCCCTATGATCCCTCAAAGTTGTTCAAGAAGGCGCTGCTCGGCCGGCTGCCCGACCTTCCCGAGCGCTATCTGGCGGCCGTCAAGTCGATAACAGACGTCTCCGACCGGCTGGCGCTGTTCCGGATGCTGGAAGGCACGGTCGCGGCGTTGACCATAGCCGACTGGCTGATCGTGCGGTACGAGCGCCTGAAGCGCAGCCGCGGCTTTCTCGATTTCAACGACCTCATCACCCGCACCGTCAACCTTCTGGCGCGGCCCGATGCCGGCCCCTGGGTGCAGTACAAGCTCGACCAGGGCATCGACCACATCCTGCTCGACGAGGCGCAGGACACCAGCCCCGACCAATGGGAGGTGGTGAAGCGGCTGGCGGAGGAGTTCTTTGCCGGCCACGGCCAGCGCGGCACGGCCAATCGCACGGTGTTTGCCGTCGGCGACGAAAAGCAGTCGATCTATTCCTTCCAGGGTGCCGCACCGGATTCCTTTGCCGACAGCCGGCTCTTGTTTTCCGGACGCGTGAACGCAGCCAATGCTTCGTTTGCCGACCTGAAACTGACCTGGTCGTTCCGTTCGACCGACGACGTGCTTGCCGCAGTCGACCGCGTCTTTGCCGATCCGGGCGTGCGGCGCGGCATCAGCCACGACCCCGATCCGCTCGACCACAAGGCGATCCGCAACGACGCGCCTGGCTATGTCGAGGTCTGGCCGTCGCTCGGCGCTGACGCCGTCGAGGAGCCCGACGACTGGACGTTGCCGGTCAATCATGCCAGCGCGCCGGCTGTGCGGGTGGCCGAGCACGTGGCTGCGACCATCCAGACCTGGCTCAAGGACCGCGAGATCATCGAGGGCAAGGGACGCAGGCTGAGGGCCGGCGACATTCTTGTGCTGGTGCGCAAGCGCGACCGCTTCGTCCATGCGCTGTCGCGCGCGCTGAAGGACCGCGATATTCCCGTCGCCGGCGCCGACCGGCTGAGCCTGCCCGGCCACATCGCGGTCAAGGACCTGATCGCACTCGGCCATTTCCTCATCCAGCCGCAGGATGACCTGTCGCTCGCCGCCGTGCTGCGCAGCCCGGTTTTCGACGTGTCGGAGGAGACGCTTTTTACGCTTGGCGCCGGACGGCCAGCCGGAACATCGCTGATCGCCTCACTACGCCAGCATGCTGGCGACAATACCGCGCTGACCGATGGCGTTGCCCGGCTCGACGGCTGGGCCAACGAGGCGGCGTTCCGGCCGGTGTTCGAATTCTACGCCGGGGTGCTGGCGCGCGACGGCCTGCGCAAGAAGATGATCGCCCGGCTCGGCCCGGAGGCCGGCGATATTCTCGACGAGTTCCTGAGCTTCTGTCTGGCCGAAGAACGCACCGGCTTGCCGGGGCTGGAGGCTTTCCTGGCGACGCTGGAAAACACCGGCCCGGAGATCAAGCGCGAGATGGACCAGACGCGCGACGAGGTCCGCGTCATGACCGTGCATGCCGCCAAGGGCCTGGAAGCGCCTGTTGTCTTCCTGGTCGATGGCGGTTCGGCGCCGTTCAGCGACCAGCATCTGCCGCGGCTCATGCCGTTCGACGCTTCGGGCCGCAATTTCGACGGCAAGGGCTATCTCTGGCGCTCAGCCGCCGATGTCGCCAACGGCTTCTCAAAGGCAGCCTCGGCCAGGGCGCGGGAGCTTGCCGACGACGAATACCGGCGGCTGCTCTATGTCGGCATGACACGCGCCGAGGACCGGTTGATCGTCTGCGGCTATCACGGCAAGCGTCAGCCCAGCACCGGCACCTGGCATTCGATCGTCAGCCGCGCGCTGACAGGTGCACCCGAAAGCACCGAGCGCCGCCACCCCGCCAGCAGCGAGCCGGTGCATCGTTTCGTCATGAGCAAGCTTCCGCCGGTGGCGCAGGCGGCAGCCGACGAGTCGCGGCTGCCACAACAGGTGCTGCCGCTGCCGGTGGGCTTGTTCCGGCCCTTGCCGCCTTATGAGGAGCTGCCGCGCCCGCTGTCGCCTTCCGGCGCGTCGGCGCTGATCGACGAGGGCAAGGAAGCTGTTGTCGATACCCGCTCGCCGGTGCTGGACAGCGAGGCGGAGCCGGGCTTTGCGGTGATGCGCGGGCTGGCGCTGCACAAATTGCTGCAGATGCTGCCCGGCTTCCCCGAGGACGAACAGCAAGCAGCGGCGTTGCGATATCTCAGCCGTGCCGGCGCCGACTGGCCGGAGGCCGAGCGCAACAAGGCGCTGGCTTCGGTGATGGCGATCCTCAGAGATTCGCGTTTTGCCGGGCTGTTTTCGCCGTCGTCCCGCGCCGAAGTTGCTGTGATGGGCAGCCTTGAGGTCAAGGGCAGACTGCGCTCGATCTCCGGCAAGATCGACCGGCTGGCGGTGACGCCCGGGCGCGTATCGATCGTCGACTACAAGACCAACCGGCCGGCGCCCGCAGGCCTGGCCCAGGTGCCGCCGGCCTATATCCTGCAGCTGGCGCTCTACCGCGCGCTGCTCCAGCCGCTTTACCCCGGCCGCGCGGTGACGGCAGCACTGCTGTTCACCGAGGCACCGAGGCTTATCGAACTGCCGGCGCAGGCGATGGATGACGCCCTTGCCCGACTCACGGGAGCGTGACACAAGTTCTGCTTGAAGAAGGGCTGCTCAACCACCACATTTGGTGCGAGATAAATTTCGAAAGGATTTTCGCATGGCCACCGTCAAGGTCGACAAGAGCAATTTCCAGGCGGATGTGCTCAACGCCTCGCAGCCCGTCGTCGTGGATTTCTGGGCCGAATGGTGCGGCCCCTGCAAGATGATCGGTCCGTCGCTGGAAGAGATCGCCAACGAACTCGGCGACAAGATCAAGATCGCCAAGCTGAACATCGACGAGAACCCTGAGCTTGCCGCCCAATTCGGCGTGCGCTCGATCCCGACGCTGATGATCTTCAAGGGCGGCGAAGTCGCCGACATGAAGGTCGGCGCCGCGCCGAAGACCGCGCTGTCGCATTGGATCAATGGCAGCCTCGCCTGATCCTGTAGGAGTTTCTGAAGTTAAGCCCGGCCCTGGCGCCGGGCTTTTCTTTGGCGTTATCGCCTGACCTCTCTGGCCCTCGCGCCTGAAGGCTCCATGTCTTCTGCTTGAGGCTGGACAGGAGAGACAGAATGACCGGATCCGCCAAGGCCACCGTCTTCATCGACAACGAGCGCGTCATCGTCACCGAGTATCGGTTCCAGCCCGGCGACAACACCGGCTGGCATCGCCACGGCCACGACTATGTCGTGGTGCCGCTGATGGACGGCAAGGTGAAGCTGGTGACCAAGGACGGCGAGAGTTTTGCTGAAATGAAGAAGGGCGCGCCCTACTTCCGCAAGGAAGGCGTCGAGCACGACGTCATCAGCGCCAATGACGGCGAATACGCCTTCATCGAGATTGAGCTAAGGTGATGGCTTGCCATCCTCTGCCATCTTGATGGCTCGTCCTAGAATAAATGGGGGATATATTTTCTCGAAGGTATTTTGAAATGGCCGAACCCCGGCTTTCCGTCCGCAGCGCAAAAGCACGAGATCTTGCGCATCGTCTTGCTCATCGCGAAAACCGCTCGATAGCGGATATAGTCGAACGCGCGCTTGAATCCTATGAGATTCGGGAGGCGGGGCGAGAACAGGCGTCCACCTTCTACTCCCGCCTGACGGCAAGCAGTGGCGCGGATATCGATCTGGAAGAAATCATCCGGAAAAGCCGCAAGGTCCATACAGGGCCGGAGCTTTGATCCTCGTCGACACCAACACAGCTCACCAGTCGGCGATGCGGTCGCCTCCGGTAAATTGCGCGCTTTTGGCGGTGTATTCGAACAGCTCTATCTTCACGCCGTTGGGATCGCGGATCCAGGCCTGAAAAGTGTCGTCGCAGGCGTGCTTCTTGGCGGTAACGTCGATGCTCTTCGATTTGATGTGGGCGATCGCCGCGTCTAGATCTTCGACCTCAAGGCAGAAATGATTGATCTGGTTCTGCTCGCTATATGCAGTGCCGTCCTTCTGGAACACCTCGACATGGCTGCGGCCGCCGCAATTGAGGTAGAAGCCGAAGATCTTGCCGTCGCGCAGGAAATTGAACCGGGTGTCGAGGCCAAGCACGTCGCGGTAGAAGCTTCGCGTCGCTTCGAGGTCGTGCGCAAAGATGCAGACATGGGCGAGCTGCTTGACCTTGATCATGTTCGGCTCCTCGCAGTGAATAGCTTCAGGTCGGCGGCGTGCCGTTCTCGGCCAGCACCGCGCCGGCAAGATACAAGGAACCGCCGATCAGGATGCGCGGCGCCGGCCCATCCCAGGTGTCGCGCAACAGCATCAGCGCGCTGGCGACGGAACTAACCGGTTCAGCGGTGAGGCCGGCTTCGGTCGCCCGCACCGCCAGCTCGTCATTCGGCACGCCGGCATCGCTCCTGCTCACCGGCACGGTGTAGACGTGCCGAGCCAGGCCCTTGAAGGCGTGGAAGTAGCCGCTCTGGTCCTTGGTGTTGATCATGCCGGAGATCAGAAACAGCGGCCGCGGGTTCTTTTCCTCCTGCTCGGCCAGCGCCTCGGCAATGACGATGCCGGCGCCCGGATTGTGGCCGCCGTCGAGCCAGATGTCGGCGCCCTTGGGCGCCAGCTCCATCAGCCGGCCCTGTACCAGTTTCTCCATGCGGCCCGGCCATGCGACGCTCGCCATCGCCTTCTCAGTGGCGCGATGACTGATTTCGAAACCGGCGGCCTTGACGGCGGCAATCGCTGCCGCCGCATTGGCGAACTGGTGGCGCCCGGGCAGGCGCGGTGGCGGCAGGTCCATCAGCCCGTCCTCATCCTGATAGACCATGCGGCCGTTTTCCTCGAAGGCGAGAAAATCCTGGCCGTAGACGAAGGTCGGGCAATCCAGCCGCTCGGCGGTTTCGATCAGCACTTGCAGCGCCGTCTCGCTCTCCTGCGCGCCGATGACCACCGGGCAGCCGCGCTTCATGATGCCGGCCTTTTCGGCGGCGATCAGTTCGACCCGGTCGCCGAGATAGGCTTCGTGATCCATCGACACCGGCATGATCACCGACACCGCCGGCCGGGCAACGACATTGGTGGCGTCGAAGCGGCCGCCAAGGCCGACCTCGATGATGGCGGCGGCAGCCGGATGTTCGGAAAACAGGATGAAGGTGACGGCGGTTAGGATTTCGAAGACGGTGATCTTCTGGCCTTGATTGGCCCGGGCGACGCGGGCGATGGCCTCGGCGAAGGTCTCGTCGTCGACCAGCCGGCCGCCGCCCTCGGCCGCCAGTCGGTAGCGCTCGGCCCAGTTCACCAGATGCGGCGAAGTGTGGACATGGACAAGGTGGCCGCCGGCTTCGAGCAGCGCGCGCGAAAAGGCCGCGCACGAGCCCTTACCGTTGGTGCCGGCGATATGGATGACCGGCGGCAGCCGCTCCTGCGGATTGCCGAGGCGTTCGAGCAGCCTTGTGATGCGGTCGAGCGAAAGGTCGAAGCCTTTCGGATGCAGCGCCATCAGGGCTTCGATTTCACGATCTGCGGCAAGCGTTGTCATGAGCGAATCCTACGCATGCGCGCAGGTGCACGCAATCGCGGTTTGCGGCCAGAAATGTCGCGTCAGGCCTGCGGGCGGGCTTCCGTCGGGATGACCGACGGCGGCAGGATTTCCGGCTCCAGCGGCTTTTGCTCCTGCGGCAGTTTGAGCAGGATTTTCAACAGCCGTGAAATCGTCTCGCGCAGTTCCAGCCGCGACACCACCATGTCGACCATGCCGTGCTCCATCAGATATTCGGAGCGCTGGAAACCGTCCGGCAGTTTCTCCCGGATAGTCTGTTCGATGACGCGCGGGCCGGCGAAGCCGATCAGCGCGCCGGGCTCGGCGATATGCACGTCGCCCAGCATGGCGTAGGAGGCGGTGACGCCGCCGGTGGTCGGGTTGGTCAAGACGACGATGTATGGGAGGCCGGCTTCCTTCAGCCGATCGACGCCGATCGTGGTGCGCGGCAACTGCATCAGCGACAAGATGCCTTCCTGCATACGCGCGCCACCGGAGGCGGCAAACAGGATCAGCGGCCGCTTGCGCTGCAAGGCGACCTCGAAACCGTGCACAATGGCGTCACCCGCGGCCATGCCGAGCGAGCCGCCCATGAAGGCGAAATCCTGCACGGTCACCACAACCGGCAGGCCCTCGACCGTGCCCAGCGCATTGATGATGGCGTCTTCCAGGCCGGTCTTGGCCTTGGCGTCCTTCAGCCGGTCCGTGTAGCGCTTCTCGTCGCGGAACTTGAGCGGGTCCTGCATGACCTTGGGGTTCTCAAGCTGCTCGTATTTGCCGTCGTCGAGGAAGAATTTCAGCCGTTCCTTGGCCGAAATCTTCATGTGATGGCCCGATGACGGGATGACGAACTGGTTGGATTCCAGGTCCTTGTGAAACACCATCTCGCCGGTCTCGGGATCCTTGATCCAGAGATTCTCGGGCATGTCGGTGCGCCGGCCGAGCATCGAATTGATCCTCGGGCGAACGTAATTGGTGATCCAGTTCATCGCTTCGGCTCCTGTCCTGACGAAGAGTTGGCTCGTGCATGTCGCCCAAAAGTGGGAACCGGTTTTGGGATAACGACTTGCACAAGGCCTAAGTAGGGAAACTATTCGGCAGCAGCAAGGCGGGCCGAACGCACGCCCTGAGACAGTCCGCTGACCAGGGTGGCGACGGCCTCGGCCGGGTCGGCGGTCTTCTCGCCCTTCGGTCCCAACACATTGGCGACCGCGTTGACGATCGCGGTGCCGACGACGACGCCATCGGCATTGGCGCCGATAATGCGCGCCTGCTCGGCGGTCTTGACGCCGAAGCCGACGCAGACTGGCAAGTTGGTGTGGCCCTTGATGCGCTTGACCGCGGCGGCAACCTTGCCGGTGTCGGCCAAAGCCGAGCCGGTGATGCCGGTCATCGACACGTAATAGACGAAGCCCGACGTATTCTGCAGCACCTTGGGCAGGCGCTTGTCATCGGTGGTCGGCGTTGCCAGGCGGATGAAGTTGATGCCGGCCTTCAGCGCAGGGATACAGAGTTCCTCATCCATCTCCGGTGGCAGGTCGACGACGATCAGCCCGTCAATGCCGCTGGCAATCGCGTCCTTAAGGAAGCGGTCGACGCCGTAGATGTAGATCGGGTTGTAATAGCCCATCAGGACGATCGGCGTCTCATTGTCGCCAGCGCGGAAATCAGCCGCCGTCTGCAGCGTCTTGACCAGCGTCTGGCCACCTTTCAGCGCGCGCAGGCCCGCGGCCTGGATCGCCGGGCCGTCGGCCATCGGATCGGAAAACGGCATGCCCATTTCGATGATGTCGGCGCCGGCCTTCGGCAGCGCCTTCATGATCGACAAAGCGGTGTCGTAGTCCGGGTCGCCGCTCATGAAATAGGTAACGAGCGCCGGGCGTCCCTCGGCTTTCAGTTTTGCCATGCGGCGGTCGATGCGGGTCACCATGATCAGATCTCCATGCCCAGCATCGAGGCCACTGTGTGCACATCCTTGTCGCCGCGTCCCGACAGGTTGACGATGACGATCTGGTCCTTGTCCATATCCGGCACGATCTTGACCGCATGCGCGATGGCGTGCGCGGATTCCAGCGCCGGGATGATGCCTTCGACGCGTGTCGTCAGCTTGAAGGCTTCCAGCGCCTCGTCGTCGAGGATCGGCACGTATTCGACGCGGCCGGAATCGCGCAGCCAGGAATGTTCGGGGCCGACGCCGGGATAGTCGAGGCCGGCTGAGATCGAATGGCCGTCGAGGATCTGGCCGTCGGCGTTCTGCAAGAGATAGGTGCGGTTGCCGTGCAGCACGCCGGGCGCGCCGGCATTCATCGAGGCGCAATGCTCGATGCCGTCAAGGCCGCGGCCGCCGGCTTCGATGCCGATGATGCGGACTTCTTTGTCATCCAGGAACGGATGGAACAGGCCGATGGCGTTCGAGCCGCCGCCGACAGCGGCGATGATGGTGTCGGGTAGCCGGCCTTCCTGTTCGAGGATCTGGGCGCGCGCCTCGATGCCGATCACCGACTGGAAGTCGCGCACCAGCTCCGGATAGGGATGCGGACCTGCGGCGGTGCCGATCAGATAATAAGTGTCCTCGACATTGGTGACCCAGTCGCGCAACGCTTCGTTCATGGCGTCCTTCAGCGTGCCGTGACCGGCGGTCACCGGCCGCACTTCGGCGCCGAGCAGCTTCATGCGGAAGACGTTGGGGCTTTGGCGGGCGACATCGGTGGCGCCCATATAAACGACGCAGGGAAAGCCGAAGCGCGCCGCGACCGTGGCCGCGGCAACGCCGTGCTGACCAGCGCCTGTCTCGGCGATGATGCGCTTCTTGCCCATGCGCTTGGCCAGCAGGATCTGGCCGAGGCAGTTGTTGATCTTGTGCGAACCGGTGTGGTTCAAATCCTCGCGCTTGAAGTAGACCTTGGCGCCGCCCCCGAGGCCCTTCGCCGAGGAAACCTCACGAAGATGCTTGGTCAGGCCTTCGGCGAAATAGAGCTTTGACGGCCGCCCGGCATAGTGGGTCGACAAATTGGTCAGCTCAGCCTTGAAGTCCGGATCGTTCTTGACCTCGTTCCAGTGCCGCTCCAGGTCGAGGATCAGCGGCATCAGCGTCTCGGCGACGAACCGGCCGCCGAAGATGCCGAACATGCCCTGTTCGTCGGGTCCGGTGCGGAAGGAATTGGGTGTCGCCGGCTTGTTCATCGCCGATCTCCTGGTCTTGGTTCTGAGCATGTCTTATCGGAAAACCGGTTCCCACTTTTCCGGAACATGCTCGGGTTCGAAAGAAGTGCTCAGGCAGCGCGGTCGTCGCGCGCGGCCCTGACGGCCCGGAAAAACTGCTCGATCAGCGCCGGATCCTTGACGCCCGGGCCGCTTTCCACCCCCGACGAAATGTCTATCGCGGGCGGATTGGCGGATCTCAGGGCATCGCCGATATTGGCGGCGTTGAGCCCACCGGAAAGCATGTAATCGAGCCCGGCGTCAAGGCCGGCCAGGATGCGCCAGTCAAAGGCGACGCCATTGCCACCCGGAAGTTGCGAGCCCTTTGGCGGCTTGGCATCGAACATGAAGCGATCGGCAACGCCGATGAACGGCTGTAGCCGCTCGAGATCGGCAGCCTCACTGACGGAGAACACCTTCATGACAGGCAAGCCGTAGCGGGCTTTCACCTCGGCCACCCGCTCGGGCGTCTCCGTGCCGTGCAGTTGCAGCATGTCGGGTCGCATCTTTTCGACGATCTCGTCCAGGAAGGCGTCATCGGAATCGACCGTCACGGCAACCGCCAGGGCCTTGCCGATTGCCGCCTGGCGCAGGCGGCCGGCTGCCGCAGGCTCGACATAGCGCGGGCTCCTGGCAAAGAAGATGAAGCCGACATGGCTGGCGCCGCCGGCCAATGCCGCGGCCATTGCATCATCGGTCTTCAATCCGCAGATCTTGATATCGAGCGCCATGGCGCGGGGATTGGCACGAAACCGGCCAAGAGTCGAGAAAAAGCATGCTGTTTGCCGGCAACGCCAAAGGCGCTACCTATTGATGGGAGAAGCAAGGCGGAGCAGACGAATGGCCGACCAGAGCATAGCCGAACTCCGGCAGAAGATCGCGCAAGCGCGCGACGTCATCGCGCATCTGATGCAAAAGGCCGCCTTCGACGGGGCAGAAGCGCACCGGGTCCTGGATTATTTCGGCAGCGATGCGTTCGAGCAGAATTTCCTGCCATGGCCGCGCCATGGCGACGAAGGGCTGCGGCCTGAAGAGCTTAATGCGGCCAATGATGATTGAGCGCGGCGCCGGCGCAGGCTAATCGAACACGATCGCCTGCAGCGCGCCGCCATTGCGCTTCAGCCAGTCCTTGCAGCGGTCGGTATCGGGACAGAGCTGCTCGCACAATTTCCAGAATTTCGGGCCGTGGTTCATCTCCTTGAGATGCGCCACCTCATGCGCGACCAGGTAGTTTATCACCGGCGTCGGCGCCATCATGATGCGCCAGGAGAAGGACAGATTGCCATCGGAAGTGCAGGAACCCCAGCGGCTCGACGTGTCCTTGAAGCGGATCGCCTTGGCGCGCTTGCCGATGGCCTCGGTATGCTTGACCACCAGCTTCTCGATGTCCTTCTTGGCCTCACGCTTGAGGAAATCGGCGATGCGGCGCGGCAAATGTATCCGCTCGCCATGGACGATCAGCAGCGGACCGCGCTCGTCGCGCGACACGGTGACGGTGCCGCGTTTCGACGGTTCGTGGACGATGCGATGCGCGACGCCGCGTATCGGGATCTTGATGCCGGGGCGCACTTGCGGCCGTGTCGGTACCTTGGCCAGACGCTGCTCCAGCCAGTCCTGGTGGCGGTGAAGGAATTTCTCCACCTCGCCGCGGCGCAGGCCCGGCGGCACGGTGATGCGCAGCCCCTGGCCGCCCGAATCGATGCGCAACGTCAGCCGCCGTGCGCGGGCGCTCTCGACGATCCTGAGCGGCAGTGTGCGGCCGGCAACGACGTGCTCTCGCTCTTCGACAGGCGAGGGTTTTGGTTTGGTCAGGTTGCGGAAAAAGCCGAAGGACATGGCTGAACGATACGCGATTCGAGGAAAACGACCAGAACAAAAAAGAAACGGCGCCGCTCGCGCGACGCCGTCCATCATGCCAAGGCCTGTCTTACAGCGCCGCGCGTCTCTGACGCGCACAGGACGCTGTAGCACTCTAATTTGGCGCATGAACCTTTCCGAAAATCGGTTCCGATTTTCGGGGTCATGCGCGCAGCCTCAGTCGTCAAGCAGGTTCGGGCCCTTGCGCTTGGGGGTCGCGGGCTTGGCCGTTTCGGCCGAGCCTGTTTTCGCAGGCGCCGTCGACTTGTTGCGGTTGGCCATGAAGCGGTCGAACTCGTCCTGGTCCTTGGCGCGGCGCAATTCGCGGGCGTACTCATCGAACTCGCTCAGCATCTCGTCGAGCTTGCGACGCTCTTCGGCGAGGCGTTCGAGTTCCTTCTCGCGCCAGTCGTCGAAAGCGACATTGCCGGTGCGAGCCGAACCGTGGCCCCAGCGCGCGGCCTTGTCGGAACCGCGGCGGCAGCCGGCGAAGATGCCGTCCGTGGCGCGGTTGACGTCGCGCTTGAAGCCGTCAAGCCGGTCGCCCCAGATGATGTAGGCGAGCATGGCGAAGCCAAGCGGCCAGAACACCATGAAGCCGATCACCATCAGCGCGATGGTCGCCGGCGTCCAGGCCGGGCGGATCAATGCGGATGTGTTCATTTTCTCCCATTCCTTCGGTTGGAGACAGCCAAGGGCGGCTGCGTGGATTCGAAATGGGATGAGAAAAACGGCGATTCAAGACGACGTCCGCCAAAACCGGACAAGGGCCTGAAATGATTACCGCTTTTTGAGCGCTTCGAGGAAAAGCACGACCAGGCCAGCGACCAGGCCCCAGAAGGCGGCGCCAACGCCGAACAAAGTCAGCCCCGACGCGGTGACAACGAAGGTGACAGTAGCCGCCATGCGCTGGTCCTCGTCCTTGAGGGCGATCGACAGCGCGTTGGCGAGCGATCCCATCAGCGCCAGGCCGGCTACCAGAACGATCAGGCTCTGCGGCAGGACGGCGAAGATAGCCACCAGCGAGGCGCCGAAAACCGCGAAAATCAGATAGGCAAGTGCATAGAAGGGTCCGGTCTTCCAGCGCTCGGCCGGGTCGGGATGGACGTCCGGCCCGGTGCAGATCGCCGCAGAGATCGCGGCCAGATTGGTGGTCGAGCCGCCAAACGGCGCCGACAGCAGCGAGAACAGGCCGGTGACGCCGATCAGCGGGCCGGGTTCGGGGTGATAGCCGGCGGCGCGCAAGACGGCGAGACCCGACAGGTTCTGCGACGCCATGGTGACGAGGTAGAGCGGCAGCGCCAGGCCGATGACAGCTGCGGCGCTGAAATGCGGGGCAATCAGCGTCAGCGTCGACAGTTCCGGCGCCGGCAGTCCGCCGACGCGGCCTGTCAGGAAGGCGGCGATGCCGCCGCCGATCAGCACCGCCAGCACCGACAGCGCCGGGTTGAACAGGCGAATGACGAAGAAGGCCGCGATCAGCGGCAGGATCAGCCAGGGATCGACCGGAATGGTCTTGACGGCATTGAGCGCGAAGGTGACGACGATGCCCGCCAGCATGCCGGACGCGACTGACGCCGGTATCCTTGATATCAGCTGGGTCAGCGGCTTGAACAGACCGGTGGCGATCAACATCAAGCTGGTGACGATGAAGGCGCCGACCGCATCAGCCATGGTAAACCCGCTCGATGCCGCCATCAGCGCCAGGCCCGGTGTCGACCAGGCGGTGATGATGGGTATTTTCGTGCGCCAGGACAGCCACAAGCATTCGATCGCCATCGCCACGCACACTGCCGTCACCCAGCTCGCGGTTTCGGCTTGCGTGGCGCCAACCGCCTTGGCGGCGGCAATGACGACGGCCAGCGTGCCGCCGAAGCCGACGATTGCCGCGACAAAGGCGGATATCGGGACGGAAATGCGCATTCTCGCCTACCCCGCCCGCTGAACCATGTCGCCCACCGCCCTCAGCAGCATGTCGAGATCCTGCGGCCGCGACAGGCGGTGGTCGCCGTCGGGAATGAGCGACAAGGTGACGTCGTCGGCCGGCAGCAGCGAGACCAGCTTCAGCGCATGGCTTGCCGGCACATCGGCATCGGCCAGGCCCTGCAGGATGTGGGCGGGGCAATGGGTATCGATCGGCCCGGTCATGACCCGGTTCGCCCTGCCGTCCTCGATCAGCGCGCTTGTGTAGATGTAAGGCTCGGCGGAATAGTCCGAAGGTTCTTCGAAAAAGCCTTTCTCCCGGAGGTCGCGCCTCTGTTCCTCCGTCAGAGCCGGCTCGACCAGCTCGGCGGTGAAATCCGGCGCCGGCGCGAGCAGCACCAGGCCAACCACATTGCTGTCGCCCGCCTTGCGCAGTTCCTGCACCATGCGCAGCGCGATCCAGGCGCCCATCGACGAGCCTACCAGGATTTGCTTGCCCTCGGTGAAACGCCGGAAGACGGCGAGGCTCTCGCCAAGCCATTTCGAAATGGTGCCGTCGGCAAAGGCGCCGCCGGATTCGCCATGGCCGGAATAATCGTGGCGCAGATACGCGCGGCCTTCCCTTGCCGCCCAATCCGACAGCGTCTGCGCCTTCGTGCCCAGCATGTCGGATTTATAGCCGCCGAGCCAGACGATGCCGGGCGTTGCGCCCGAGGAATGGCGAACCGCGATATCAATGCCGTCGACATCCAGCAGGGTTGGGGTGGTCGCGGTCATGGCTGTGGATCAATCCTGGTTCTGGGGGCCTGATTGCGGGAGCCTGATTTTCCTCGCCGGTCTTTTGACACAGGCACAGGCGAGGCGGAAAGTGCTCGCGACATCCTTTGTTTGGTGCAGGCCTGCGATCAGGGTGATTTTCTGTCAGCGCTGTGCTATTGACTCCGCCCGCGCGCTCACCACATTGGCGCGTCCCGAACATTTCTAGATTTGAACCCTGAACGAAACGGCCAAGGAGACCACGACCATTCGCAGACCTTTCAAAGCAGCGGCGCCCACCAAGGATGGCCCGCGCTCAAACCGTGATATCCGGGTTCCCCGGGTCCAACTGATCGACGCCGATGGCCAGAACCGCGGCGATATTTCCATCAACGACGCATTGCTGCTCGCCGAAGAGGCAGGGCTCGATCTGGTCGAGATCTCGCCCAATGCGGTGCCGCCTGTCGTCAAAATTCTCGATCTCGGCAAATTGAAATACGCCAACCAGAAGAAGGCGGCCGAGGCGCGCAAGAACCAGAAGGTCATCGAGATCAAGGAGATCAAGATGCGCCCGAACATCGACAGCCATGACTACGAAACCAAGATGAAGGCCGTGCGGCGCTTCTTCGAGGAAGGTGACAAGGTCAAGCTGACGCTGCGCTTCCGCGGCCGCGAGATGGCGCATATGGAACTCGGCATGCAGCTCCTGAACAAGGTGCGCGAGGAGACGGCTACCATCGCCAAGGTCGAAGCCGAGCCGAAGCTGGAAGGCCGCCAGATGATGATGGTGCTGGCCCCGCGCTAGATCAGTTCGGGCGTTGCGCTCTAAATCCGCCTGAATCCTGTCTCATGGCGTCCCGGCGATCGGCGGGACGCCGATTCTCCTGTCCAGACGCCGCGATCGCCGGCAAAGCTTCTCGACGATCGGATTCCCGACATGGCCAATGAAATCAACCCTGCGCCCATCAAGGAGCTGGGCGGCTACCAGCACATGCGCCGGATGGTGCTTGCGGTGCTGGTGGTGGTGCTGTTTGCGGCACTGCTGTTCGGCCAGTCGACCTTCCCGCCCGATACCCCGGTGCATGAAACGATCGAGATGGTCGGCGTGCTGCTGATCTTCCTTGGCGTCGTCGGCCGCTTGTGGTCGACACTCTATATCGGGGGGCGCAAATCCTCCGAAGTGGTCACCGGCGGACCCTATTCGATCACCCGCAATCCTCTCTACGTGTTCTCGACCGTTGCCGCCGCCGGCGTCGGGGCGCAGATCGGCTCGTTCTCCGGCATCGTCCTGTTTGCGCTGTTGTGCGCCGGCGCCTTCCACATCGTCATCCTGCGCGAGGAACGGTATCTCAAGGAGGTTCTCGGCGCGCCCTACACAGCCTATCTGGCGCGGGTGCCGCGTTTCTTCCCCAAGCTGTCGCTCTACCAGGAAGGCGACACCGGCAGCTTCAAGCCGCGCCTCTTGCTGACCACCTTGCTCGACGGGCTGGTGTTTCTGGTGGCGTTGCCGGTGTTCGAGACCATCGATGGCGCCCAGCAATCGGGCATTCTGCCGGTGCTGTTCAGGCTGCCCTGATCGCGGACAGAGCGTCGCAGCCGCTCGGGTGTTGCGCGCCAGCCCGCTTTGACGTATAGGACCGCCGTTCCAAGAAAACCGCCCGGCAGGGCATGCCGTGGCGGTTTCATTTGCTTTTCGGGCTTTGGTCCGCCCGAAGCGAACAAGAAGCGCGATTGTGCGCCACCAATACGGAGTAGCAAAATGCCCAAGATGAAGACCAAATCGGCCGCCAAGAAGCGGTTCAAGATCACAGGTACGGGTAAAGTCCTGTCGGCTGCGGCCGGCAAGCGTCACGGCATGATCAAGCGTTCCAACAAGTTCATTCGAAATGCCCGCGGCACGATGGTTCTGGCTGAACCGGATGGCAAGAAGGTCATCAAGAATTTTCTGCCGAACGGCCTCTGAGCATTCGGTTTCAGGAACAGCGTTTAAGGAGATCATGACATGGCACGCGTAAAAAGAGGCGTCACCTCGCACGCCAAGCACAAGAAGGTCCTGAAAGCCGCGAAAGGCTTCTACGGCCGCCGCAAGAACACCATTCGCATCGCCAAGCAGGCGGTCGAAAAGTCGATGCAGTATGCGTATCGCGACCGCAAGAACCGCAAGCGCTCGTTCCGCGCGCTGTGGATCCAGCGCATCAACGCCGCGACGCACGAGCATGGCCTGACCTATGGCCGCTTCATCGACGGCCTCAACAAGTCCGGTATCGAGATCGATCGCAAGATCCTGTCCGACATGGCCATCCATGAACCGCAGGCGTTCGCCGCACTCGTGGCCAAGGCCAAGGTCGCGCTCGAATATCTGAAGAACACCACCCCGAATGCTTTTGAAAGCGCTGTCGCCTAGAGCATGATGCCAAAAAGTTGCTGACTTTTTGGACAACATCATGCTCAGGGAAATTTAGCGAGGAGCGCGATCTTTCCGAAAAGTCTGCAACTTTTCGGGATCGGGCTCCGAGCCCAGCGCTTCCCAGCATTCGCAATTCTGATTGGGGAACCCGCGCTGGCACGGCTGGCGCGGGTTTTTCTTATGGCTGAACTTTCAACTTGAAAGTGACTTTCACCTCAAAGTTGACTCCCAACACAGCGAGTTTGACCGTGAACGACATAGCTACCGGCTTGGATACTCTCGAAAACTCCCTGCTTGCCGACGTCGCGTCGGCCGCCGATGAGGCTGCTATCGAAGCCGTGCGCGTCGCGGCTCTCGGCAAGAAGGGGTCGATCTCGGAATTGCTGAAGACACTGGGCGCGATGAGCGCCGAGGAGCGCCAGGTCAAGGGCCCCGCGATCAACGGCCTGAAGAACCGCGTCACCGAAGCGCTGACGACACGCAAGGCCGAGCTGAAGGATGTTGCTGTCACTGCGCGCCTCGCCGCCGAGACGGTCGACGTGACGCTGCCGGTGCGGCAATCGCCGGCCGAGCGCGGCCGCATCCATCCGATCAGCCAGGTCATCGACGAGATCGCGGCGATCTTCGGCGATCTCGGCTTTGCCATCGCAGAAGGTCCCGATGTCGAGAGCGACTATTACAATTTCACCGCGCTGAATTTCCCCGAAGGGCATCCGGCGCGCGAGATGCACGATACCTTCTTTTTCCAGCCGGACGAGAAGGGCGAGCGCAAGCTGTTGCGCACCCACACCTCGCCGGTCCAGATCCGCACCATGGAGAAGCAGAAGCCGCCGATCCGCATCGTCATTCCGGGCAAAACCTACCGGCAGGACTCTGACGCCACCCACTCGCCGATGTTCCATCAGGTCGAGGGTCTGGTAATCGACAAGTCGGCCAATGTCGCCAACATGAAGTGGGTGCTGGAGGAGTTCTGCAAGGCGTTCTTCGAGGTGCCGCAGGTGAAGATGCGCTTCCGGCCGTCGTTCTTCCCGTTCACCGAGCCGAGCCTCGAGGTCGACATCCAGTGCGACCGCTCGCGGCCCGGTGAGGTGCGATTCGGCGAAGGCTCCGACTGGATGGAGATCCTCGGCTGCGGCATGGTCCACCCCAATGTGCTGCGCGCCGGCGGGCTCGATCCCGACGAATATCAGGGCTTTGCCTGGGGCATGGGCATCGACCGCATCGCCATGCTGAAATACGGCATGCCGGACCTGCGCGCCTTCTTCGACGCCGATGTGCGCTGGCTGTCGCATTACGGTTTCAGGCCGCTCGACATGCCGACGCTGTTCGGAGGTCTTTCCGCATGACGGCGCCGCACACGGGTGGCTGCCGCTGCGGCGCGGTACGGTTCGAGGCATCAGTCGAACCGCACCATATCAGCTATTGCCATTGCGGCGATTGCCGGCGCGCCAGCGGCGCGCCGGTGTCGGCCTTTGTCGGCTTCCTGACCGAGCAGGTGGCTTTCACCGGCAAGGCGCTGAAGATGTACGAGAACGGGCCGGTGACGCGCTCGTTCTGCGGCATTTGCGGCTCGCCTATCGCCTATGTCGACGAGCGGCTGGAAGACCACATCTATTTCATGCTGGGCGCCATGGACATGCCGGCCTATTTCCGGCCGACGCACCATGCCTATGTGCGCGAGCAGCTGCCCTTCGTGCATATGCCCGACGACTTGCCGCGCCATTTGAAGACAAGCGTGCCCAGACCCGATGGACAAGGTCCGGGCGGGTACAGACAAAACGGAACACAGTGATGAAACTCACCCTTTCCTGGCTCAAGGATCATCTCGACACCGACGCCACGCTCGACGAGATCGTCGAGAGGCTGACCTCGATCGGCCTCGAAGTCGAGCATGTCGACGACAAGGCCGGCCTGAAGCCGTTCGTCATCGCCAAGGTGCTGACGGCGGTGCAGCATCCCGACGCCGACCGGCTGCGGGTGCTGACCGTCGACACCGGCAATGGCGCAGCCCCTGTCCAGGTGGTGTGCGGTGCGCCGAATGCCCGCGCCGGCTTGATCGGCGCCTTCGCCGCGCCCGGCGCCTATGTGCCCGGTATCGACGTGACGCTGACCGTCGGCAAGATCCGGGGCGTCGAGAGCCATGGCATGATGTGTTCCGAGCGCGAGCTGGAGCTGTCGGATGAGCACAATGGCATTATCGACCTGCCGGCCGATGCGCCTGTCGGCACCAGCTTCGCGGCTTACGCGCATCTCGACGATCCGGTGATCGAGATCAATCTGACGCCGAACCGGCCGGATGCGACCAGCATTTACGGCGTCGCCCGGGACCTGGCGGCAAGCGGGCTTGGCCGGCTCAAGACCGCGCCGGTCGAAGCGGTCCTTGGCAAAGGTGAAACGCCGGTCAAGGTGACCATCGAGGCGCCGGAGCTCTGCCCCGGTTTCGCGCTGCGCCTGGTGAAAGGCGTGAAGAACGGGCCGTCGCCGAAATGGCTGCAGCAAAGGCTGATCGCCATCGGCTTGCGCCCGATCAGCGCGCTGGTCGACATCACCAACTACGTCACCTTCGACCGTGGCCGGCCGCTGCATGTGTTCGATGCCAAGAAGGTCGCCGGCAATCTCGTCGTGCGCCGCGCACGCGACGGCGAGAAGGTGCTGGCGCTTGACGGGCGCGAATACACGCTGACGCCGCAGATGTGCGTGATCGCCGACGACAATGGCGTCGAATCGATCGCCGGTGTCATGGGCGGCGAGCATTCCGGCTGCGACGAGAACACCACGGACGTGCTGATCGAATCCGCTCTTTGGGATCCGATCACCACGGCCCGCACCGGCCGTACGCTCGGCATCATCACCGATGCCCGTTACCGTTTCGAGCGTGGCGTCGACCCGGAATTCATTGTGCCCGGCGTCGAGCTGGCGACAAAGCTGGTGCTGGAGTTCTGCGGCGGAGAGCCGACCGAGACGGAGGTGGTCGGCTATGCCGGCTACAAGCCGAAGATCGTTTCCTTCCCGATCTCGGAAGTGAAGCGGCTGACCGGCATCGAGGTGCCGAAGGCGGAAAGCCTCGACATCCTGACCCGCCTCGGCTTCAAGCCGTCAGGCTCGGGCGACGTCGTCGATGTCGCTGTGCCGTCCTGGCGTCCTGACGTCGACGGCAAGGCCGACCTGGTCGAGGAAGTGATGCGCATCCACGGCGTCGACAACATCGCGCCGCAGCCGCTCGGCGCGCATGACGCGGTCAACTCCAAGATACTGACGACGCTGCAGGTTCGCACCCGCACTGCCAAGCGCTCGCTCGCCGTGCGGGGCATGCTGGAGGTTCTCACCTGGTCGTTCATCCCGGCCAAACACGCCGAACTGTTCGGCGGCGGCCAGACGGCGCTGAAGCTCGCTAATCCGATTGCAGCCGACATGTCCGATATGCGGCCCTCGTTGTTGCCCGGCCTGATCGTCGCCGCGCAGCGCAATGCCGACAAGGGCATCGGCGATGTCGCGCTGTTCGAGGTCTCCGGTACCTATGAGGGCGACGGCCCCGACCAGCAGCGGCGCGTTGCCGCCGGTGTGCGCCGCGGCACCGCCAAGCTCGACGGTTCCGGCCGCAGTTGGGCCGGCAATTCCGGTCCGGTCGGCGTGTTCGACGCCAAAGCCGACGCGATTGCAGCGCTGGAAGCCTGCGGCGCGCCGGTCGACAGGCTGCAGATCGAGCCAGGCGGTCCGGCCTGGTATCATCCCGGCCGCTCCGGCACGATCAAGCTCGGCCCGAAGACAGTGCTCGGCACCTTCGGCGAGTTCCACCCGAAGACGCTGGAGGGGTTGGACGTTTCCGGACCGATCTGCGGTTTCGAGGTCTATATCGACGCCGTGCCCGAGCCGAAGGCCAAGCCGACGAAAACCAAGCCAAAGCTGGAGCTGTCCGCCTTCCAGGCGGTGAAGCGCGACTTTGCTTTCGTCGTCGACAAGACGGTGGAGGCCGGCGCGCTGGTGCGCGCGGCGCTCGCCGCCGACAAGAAGCTGGTCACCGGCGTTTCGGTGTTCGATGTGTTCGAGGGGGCATCTCTCGGGACCGCCAAGAAGTCGATTGCCATCGAAGTATCTATCCAGCCGGTTGAAAAGACGCTCACCGACGAGGATTTCGAGGCGCTGGCCAAGCGCATCGTCGACAATGTTGGCAAGCAAACGGGCGGCATGCTGAGAACGTAGAGCGGCTAACGCCGCCCTACGTATTTCGACTTCACGCAATTCTTAGGGAAAGCGCGTCTTAGGGAAAGCGCGGCGCGCTTTCCCAGTAAAACCGCTACACACTTTTCCTGGAATTGCTTCTGAGGATTGCCGGCAGTTGCGAATCGCTCTCCAAAGGGCGATGGACCATCTGCGCTATTCCGGTCTGCCGTTCGAAGCCCAGCGCGAAGCGTTTCTCGCCATGGTGTTGGCGGATGCGCTCGTCAGCGACGCGCTGGAGCGGGCCCGCACGCTGGCGTTGCCGGACTGGCTGGTGGTGTCCGGCGCGCTCTACAACAGCGTCTGGAACCACCTGACCGGCAAGGCGCCGGGCTACGGCATCAAGGATGTCGATCTCTTCTACTTCGATGACAGCGACCTGTCCTACGAGGCCGAGGACGCGGTCATCCGTCGAGCCGCGCAGCATTTCGAGGGGCTGGCTCTGCCGGCCGAGGTGCGCAACCAGGCACGGGTGCATCTGTGGTATCCGCAGAAATTCGGCCAGCCCTGCCCGCGCTATACGAGTTCCAGCGAGTCGGTGAGCTATTTTGCTTCGAAGACGCATGCGGTCGGGGTGCGATACGATGCCGATGGGCAGCTTGAGGTCGTGGCGCCGTTCGGGCTGGATGACCTCTTCGCGTTTCGCATCACGCCCAACCGGCTGATGGATAACAGGCGCACGCATGAGGCCAAGGGGGCGAGGGCGAAGGCGTGCTGGCCGGAGATTACGGTGGTGCCGTGGTGAGACTTACCCTCCCCGTTGTGGGGAGGGTCGGCTCGCTGTCGCAGCGAGGCGGAGACAGAGAGACGGGGTGGGGGTGCGCCTCACGAGGACCCCCACCCCGATCCGCTTCGCGGATCGACCCTCCCCACAAGGGGGAGGGTAAAGGCACTCACCCATTCACCAGCGCCAACAGCTCCTCCGTATAGCGCTTGCCAACCACCTTGTCCGGCGACAGCGCATCGCCGATCGCCGCGACCTCAGCCGCGCTCAGCTCGATCCCGACCGCCGCCGTGTTCTGCTCGAGATGGCGTATCTTTCTTGCGCCGGGGATCGGCACGATGAAGTCGCCCTGGTGCAGCACCCAGGCCAGCGCCAGCTGGGCCGAGGTGACGCCTTTTTCCACCGCCAGCTTTTCCAGCGTCGCAACGACCTTGGCATTAGCGGCCATGGCGTCGGCCTGGAAACGCGGCAAGGTCCGGCGCCAGTCGTCGTCGCTGAGGGCCTCGGGCTTGGCGATGGTGCCGGTGAGCAGGCCGCGACCGAGCGGGCTGTAGGGGACGAAGCCGATGCCGAGTTCGCGGCAGACATCGAACACTTCGTCTTCGGGGTCGCGGCTCCAGAGCGAATATTCACTCTGCACGGCAGCGATCGGATGCACGGCGTGCGCCCGGCGGATGGTGGTGGCACTGACCTCCGACAGGCCCAGCGCCCGCACCTTGCCGTCGCGCACCAGTTCCGCCATGGCGCCGACCGTGTCCTCTATCGGCACGCCGGGATCGACGCGGTGCTGGTAGTAGAGGTCGATGACATCGGTATCGAGCCGTTTCAGCGAGGCTTCCGCCACTGCCTTGACGTGCTCCGGGCGGCTATCGACGCCAACCATACGTTCGAGGCCTGAGCCTTCCTCGGAAATCTTGAAGCCGAATTTGGTGGCGATCGTCACCCTGTCGCGCACCGGCTTCAACGCCTTGCCGAGAAGGATCTCGTTCTCAAAGGGACCATAGACTTCGGCGGTGTCGAAAAACGTCACGCCGATCTCGACAGCGCGGCGCAGCGTGGCGATTGCGTCCGCCTCGGCCTGACCGCCATAGGCGAAGCTCATGCCCATGCAGCCGAGGCCGACGGGGAAGACTTCGAGTTCAGTACCAAGTTTGCGGGTTTTCATGGCGCGTCTCCTTGTTGCGATGAAAGAGAGATAGCGCTTGGCTTTACGTTCGATAATTGGCTGTCATTCGCACGGGCTGTTCTATAAAATAGAGCAATGAACCGAGCGCATCTTTCTCAACTCGCTGTACTGGCAACAGTCGCCCAATGCGGCAGTTTTCGTGGCGCGGCGCGCGAACTGGCGATAGCGCCCTCGGCAGTGAGCCATGCCGTGTCCAGCCTGGAGGCGCGGCTCGGCGTGCGGCTTTTGGCGCGCAGCACCCGCAGCGTAGCGCCAACGGAAGAGGGCGCGCAGTTGCTCGAACGGCTGCGGCCGGCGCTGTCCGAGATCGATCTGGCGCTGGAAACGGCGATCGAGGCGCGCGACCGGCCGGCCGGGAACCTGCGGCTGACCGTGCCGCGCACCGCGGCCCACCTGGCATTGACGCCCAGGCTCGGCGGCTTTGCCGCGGCCTATCCTGACATCGTGCTGGAAATCGTCATCGAGGATCGCTTCACCGACGTCGTCGAAGGCGGCTTCGATGCCGGCGTGCGGCTCGGTGAGAGCCTGCAGCGCGACATGATCGCGGTGCGCATCGGACCGGACCTTCGCGGCGCCGTGGTCGGCGCGCCATCCTATTTCGCGACCATGCCAAGACCCCGCCATCCGCGCGATCTTGCCGACCACCGCTGCATCCGCTTCCGTTTTTCCAGCGGCATTCTTTACCGCTGGGAATTCGAGAAGGATGGCGAAGAGATCGAGATCGCGGCGCAAGGGCCGCTGATCCTCGACGAAGACCATCTGATCGCCCAGGCGGCGGTCGACGGCGCTGGGCTCGCCTTCGTCTTCGACGATTATGTGCGCGCGCCGCTCGCCGACGGTCGCTTGATCCGCGTGCTGGAAGACTGGTGTCCGCCCTTCGACGGTTTCTTCGTCTACTACCCCAGCCGCCGCCAGATGCGCCCGGCGCTGCGGGCGTTTGTGGATTTCTTCAAGGTCGGTGGTTAGCCACCTCCCCCTAGTGGGGAGGGTCGATCCGCGTAGCGGATCGGGGTGGGAGTCTTCGTAGGGCGCTACCCCCCACCCCGTCGCTTCGCGCCGACCCTCCCCACAAGGGGGAGGGTGGAAGAAAGCCCAGCTGCCATTCGTTCACCAACCATGCCGGCATTCATCACCAACAACTCAACCCGCTACGGCTGGGCGGCGATCGTCCTCCACTGGCTGATCGGCATCCTGTTCATCGGCCAGTTCATGCTCGGCTTCATCATGGTGCGGTTGACCAGCCAGCGCACCGCCTTCGAGCTGATCCAGCTGCACAAATCCTTCGGCTTCCTGCTGCTCGGCCTCCTCATCCTGCGCATTGCCTGGCGGCTCGGCAATACGGCCCCGGCCTTGCCGGCCTCGGTCGGAGGCCTGGAGCGTCGGACGGCGCCGCTGGCGCATCTGGCGCTTTATGGCTTCCAGCTCGCGGTGCCGCTGTCCGGCTGGGCACTGGTTTCGGTGTCGATGCTGGAGATACCCAGCATGCCGTTCAACCTGTTCGTGATGCCGAACCTGCCGCTCGGCGTGTCCGATGCGGCGGAAAACTTCTGGGCGATAGCACACTGGTATCTCGCCTATGTCGGCATTGCCTTGGTCGCGCTGCATGCACTGGCGGCACTGCGGCATCATTTCTGGCTCCACGACAGCGTGCTCACGCGCATGATCACGCCTTCGTCAGATCAGGACATGGAATAGGGCGCGCCGCGCATTCGTTCATTGGGGTGAGGGCGCAAGACTTCGCCTGCCTCAGAAGGACAAACCCATGTATGCGCGCATCTTCGGATTGGCGGCTGTTGCCGTTTGCCTTGCAATGCCTGTCTCCGCCGCTGTGGACCTCGGCGACGCCGCCGGCACCTACACGGTCAACCCGGCCAGCTCCAGCATTCGCTTCTCCATCGGCAAGGTCGGTGGCGGCGGCCTCAACGGCGCCTTTGGCCGCTTCAAGGGCTCCATCCGCATCGACAACAGCGATGTCGGCCGTTCCGCGGTCAACTTCACCATCTATCCCGAAAGCGTCGGCACCGGCCAGGGCCGCATCGATGCCTTCCTGCGCTCCGATGCGGTGTTCGACGTCGCCAACAGCCCCGAAATCCAGTTCCGCTCGACCAGCGTCACCCGCACCAGCGACACCACGGCGCTGGTCAGCGGCCGGCTGACGGCGCGCGGCAAGACGTTTGCGGAAAAGTTCACTGCCGAGCTCGGCGGGCTGAAGGGTGGCGTCATTACGTTCCACGTCACCGGCAAGGTGCTGCGCTCCCGCTACGGCATGGATGTCGGCACGCCGATCTATTCGAATATCGTCGATTTCGACATGACGCTGACGGGCAAGCGAGGCTAGCAGGACCAGCGATCCGCATTGGCTTTTCCCGCAATTTCGGGCAAACCTCCTCGCCTGTAAATCGATAGGAGAAGCCTGATGTTCCGATGGGGTGTTTTGTCGACGGCCAAGATCGGCCGCGAGCAATTGTTGCCGGCAATCGTCGAGGCCGAGAATGGCGTTTTGTCCGCGATCGCCAGCCGCGACCTGTCGAAGGCCGAGGCCCTGGGCGAGCGGTTCGGCGCCAGACATGCCTTTGGTTCGTATGAGGAGCTGCTCGCTTCGAAAGACGTCGACGGCGTCTACATCCCGCTGCCGACCTCGCAGCATGTCGAATGGACGGCCAAGGCCATCGAAGCGGGAAAACATGTGCTGGTGGAGAAGCCGCTGGCGCTCGACGCCAAGGACATCGCGCCGCTGATGAAGCTGCGCGACCAGAAGAAGGTGCTGGTCTGCGAGGCCTTCATGGTCATCTACCACCCGCAATGGATCAAGGTGCGCGATCTCATCGCCGATGGCGCCATCGGCCGGCTGCGCCATGTGCAGGGCGCCTTCTCCTATTACAATGTCGATCCCACCAACATGCGCAACCAGCTCGATCTCGGCGGCGGCGCGCTGCCTGATATCGGCGTCTATCCGACGGTGTCGACGCGGTTTTCAACCGGCAAGGAGCCGCTCCGCGTGCAGGCGACGATCGAGCGCGACAAAAAATTCGGCACCGACATCTACTCCTCGATCCGCGCCGATTTCGGCGACTTCGAACTGTCCTTCTACCTCTCGACGCAGATGGCGGCGCGGCAGGTGATGGTGTTTCACGGCGAGAAGGGTTTCATCGAGGTGTTCTCGCCGTTCAATGCCGGGCTCTACGACCATCACCGCATCGAACTGCACAACCAGAACCATACGGAGGCGCAGGTGTTCCGCTTTCCCGGCACCCAGCAATACCGGCGCGAGGTCGAGACGTTTGCCAGGGCGGCACAGGGCGGCAAGGAGCGTGTCTTCACGCTGGAGGAGTCCGTGCTCAACCAGAAGGTCATCGACGCCATCTTCCGCGCCGGCGGCAAGGAAGGCTGGGAGGCCGTCTGATACACCAATCTTAGCCGGTAATTTCATGGGAGAAGGGCGTCCGCATTGTGCATGCGGACGCTCCTTTCCTATTGGACTGACGATCTCACGCGCCTCTGAGCGTCAGGTGCAAGGTCTCGGCGAAGCGGTCGGGATAGGGCGCAAAGCCCATATGGTCGCCGGGGAAGGCGGCGCGTTTGCTGCCGAGCCTGTCGGCCAGCGCCTTGCCCATGCCGTCGATCGGCTGGCCGATGGACTCTTCGCCGATGCCGACCACGACCGGGCGGCCGCGCAGCGCCTCGATATCAGGACGGTAGAGCGACAGCGGCATGACGCCATGCGCCAGCCAGTATTCGAAATTGCCGCTGACCCTGGCAAAGGTCTCGGCCTCCTCGGGCGACGGTTCGAACGAAGGCGGTCCGTCCTGCGGCCCGGCTTCATCCTGACCCGGCCCTTCCGACAGGCTGTTCTCGCTGAAGAATTTCTGCATCGCCGCCTCGACGCCCTGGCTGCGATAGGTGTCGTGCAGGTCGCGCATGCCGGCCAGTGACGGCGACGGGTCGTCGAGCAGCATCATGCTGGGCGGCTCATGCGCCACCAGCGCACGAACCCGGCCGGGATGGCGGGCGGCGAGGTTGAGCCCGATCTGGGCGCCGCCGCTGGTGCCGAACACATAGGCCGGTCCGGCGCCAAGCGCCTCGATCAATCGCGCAGCATCGTCGCCATGGACATCGAGGTCCTGCTCTTGCGGCTCTCCGTCGAAGGTGCTGCGCGAATTGCCGCGCGGATCATGGGCGACCACCGTGTAGCGGTCGGCGAGGTGGCCCGCGACATCGGCGAAGACGCCGGCGTCCTGCGGTCCGCCGGGGATTATCAACAGTACGGGGCCGGAACCGCGCATCTCATAATAGAGGCTGGCGCCCGGTACTTTCAGCGTCGACGTTTGGGGGGTCATGTCCATCTCTCCTGTTGTTCTCATGTCAAAGTTCGGCTTTGCGCCGGGTCCGATCATTTGCTGGCGACAACCATGCGGTTGCCCTCGCTGTCGCGGAATTCGGCGACCGTGCGGCCCGGCTGCCAAGGCGCTTCCTGCGGCTCGGTGATGATTTCGACGCCGCGCGCCTTCAGGCCCGCGACCGTTGCCTCGACATCGCCATCAACGAGCACCAGCACGGGCTCAGTGCCCGGCGTGTCATCGGGGCGTTTGACGAAATGCAAATTGGTGACGGCGCCGGGAAATGTCAGCTCGATCCAGCGCCAGCCGCTGTCGCCCATCAGCTGGTCCGCCGCCACCTGGCAAGCAAGATGTCCGGTGTAGAAGGCCTTGGCGCGGTCCTGGTCGAACACCGGCAATTCGGCAAACTGGATGTGCATGATGGGTCTCTCCTGCTCCTGGACGGCTGCCGCGCAGCCGTCGACGGGAAAGACGATCCGGACGATCGAAAAGATTCGCCGGGCGACGAATCTTTTCGAGGCCGCGAAACGTCTTCTCTGTGCAGAGTTGAAAAACAGGAGACGACAATGGGCTACAATCTCATCCGCTACGGCGTGAGGGACGAAAGCATCGCCGAGAACCGTATGCTGGTTGCACAGGTGTTCGAGGCGCTCGACGACACGAAACCGCAATCCGTGCGCTACCTCGTCCTGGAACTGGAGAATGGCGAGTTCATCCATCTTGTCAGCCAGGATGGCGACGGCCTGACCGGGCTCGCAGCCTTCAAGGCCTTCAGCGCCGATCATGCCGGGCGCCGCTCGACGCCGCTTGCCAGATCGCCGGCAAAGATCGTCGGCAATTATCGTATGCTGGCCGGCGAGGTCGTGCCGGCTTGAATGCAAAGACCGGCATCTTGGGAACGGACAGGATGAACACAGCAAAACTCGACCGCGTGGCCCTGGAGGCGATGCTCGGCTCCTTGCGACCGAAGCTGCACCGCTACTGCGCCCGCATGGCCGGCTCGGTGATCGATGGCGAGGACATCGTCCAGGAGACACTGATCAAGGCACTGCAGGCCATCGACGGCGACGCCGCCGTCGAGCGTCCGGAGCAATGGCTGTTCCGCATAGCCCACAATGCCGCGCAGGATCATCTGCGCCGGCGCCAGCGGGAGCAGGCGCGCATGAGCGAGACCGACATGACGACGATCGAAGACCCCTCCGCAAGCGCCGATGCGAGGCTCGCCACCGCCGCCAGCCTGCGAAGCTTCATGCAGCTGGCAACAGTGCAGCGCAGCGCCGTGATCCTTGTCGACGTGCTTGGCCTCAGCCTGCACGAAACCTGCGAAGTGTCCGGCGCGACACTGGCCGCGACCAAGGCGGCGCTGCATCGCGGGCGGTCGCAGCTGCGCCTGCTGGCCTCACAGGAGGAGCAAGCGCCTGCCCCAAAACTTGACATCAACGACGAGCGGCGCCTGCGCCGCTATGTCGACCTGTTCAACGCGCGCGACTTCGACGCCGTGCGCGCGTTGATCGCCGAGGATATCCAGCTTGAAGTCGTCAACCGCACCCGCATGCGCGGCAAAGCGCAGGTTTCCAACTATTTCGGCAATTACGACCGTGTCCAGGATTGGGCGCTGTCGCTCGGCTTCGTCGACGGCAGGCCGGCCATCCTGATCCGCAACCCGCAAGCGGGAGATGACGCCGTGCGCGGCTTCATGCTGGTCGACTGGCAGGATGGAAAGGTCAGCCATATCCGCGATTTCCGCTACGCGCCCTATTGCCTTGCCGATGCGGACATCCGCTTCATCGACGAGTAAGCATCGGCCAGAGAGCGCGGGCTTCGCGCCTCAGGCGAAGCTTTGCAAATTGGCGTCCTGCAGCTTGGAGCCGGCGAGCAAGGCCTCGAGCACCTGCTTCTTGAGCGACAGGCACTGCGAGCGGGCAAGCTTTGCGATGGCCGAGACTTCGGCCAGCTCGCAGGCAAGCACCAACTCCTTCTGCTGGCCGATGATCGCTTGCGTGAAGTCGCGCGATTTGAAGCCGAGATGGAGGACACGCTCCGACTGGTCGAGCGTTTGGTCGAGCAGGCGAACCAGCCGCAGATTGCCGGAGAGTTCGGCCAGGGCCAGGCGAAAGGCGCGGTCGGCCGCCAGAAAGGCGACATGGCTGCGCAGCGTCTCCGGCTTCAGCACCTTCTGCGCCGCCAGCCTGATGTCGTCGAGCCCGCGTTCGGTGAGGTTTGCCGCGGCCACCCGGAACACTTCCGGTTCGATCAGGCTGCGGACGTCGAAGATCTCGTTGACGTCGCGCAGGCTAAGCGGTGCGATGACATAGCCGCGGCGCGGCTCGCTCTTGATCAGCCCTTCCTGCGTCAGGCGGGCCAAAGCCGAGCGGATCGTCGCCTTCCTGATCTGGTAGCGGTCGCCGATCTGCTTTTCGGTCAGGCTTTCGCCGGGTTGCAGGACGCAGGCGACGATGTCGCTCTTCAGCTGCTCATAAGCTTCCTCGCTGCGCAATATGTCGGCGGTCGACGGCGCCTTGACGGCGGACGGTGACACTGATTTCGGAAGAGCCATATCTGCCTGCCCGTTTGGTCTGCCCGCGTAGTCTGCTTGCCCGTTTCGACCATCCGGTTGACGGGTCTGCCGGCATTCGCTAGCCTGAAGCATCTCAGTTGTATTGGTTGAGCTTCCCAATGGAGATGACGACAAATGCCTCTTGCCGCCAACTCGCCTCTTTACGCCGTAACCGCCGATATCGTCAACGCAGCCAAAGGTGCTCATGCATTCGAACGGGTCAAGGCGGTGCTGCGCGAACACACCGATCGCTTCCATGCATCAGGCGTGCTCGCGCATGAGGAAGACGACGATGAGGTGCTGCTGCATGCCAGCCCTGACTTGACCATCTACCACATCACGCTGTCGCCCGGCCTGCAGTACCCGCCGCACAACCATCTGATGGATGCGCTGATCGGCATCTACAAGGGCAGCGAGACCAACTTCATCTATCCCATCGACGGCAGCGAGATCGATGCGCCGGAACGCCACGACGTCGCGGCGCCCGCGGTGGTGCATATGAACCCGGATACGGTGCATGCGGTCGCCAACACCGGCAGCGCCCGCTCGGGCGCACTGCATGTCTATCTCGGCAATCTGACGGAGACCCACCGCCACATGTGGAGCCCGGACAGCACCCACGCCGAGCCGTTTGACAATGAGCGGTATCTGGCTGGAGCGAGGCCTATTGGGCCCTGATCCGGGAAAGGCGGAAGAAAAGTGAGCGTGCTGCGCGGCGGCGTGAATGAGCATTCAGCGTCGCTGCGCCCAGATAACGGTCGCCGCGTACTCTCCCGTTTCAAGAACATCGCAGCGCGTTTATAGCGCAGTCAGGCTGACGACTGGGGTAATAAATGAAGAAGCCCGGAATAGGCGGCGTCCAGTTCTCCAGCACTCGAATGAGGCGGTGCTCGGCAACGTGTTCCGCGACCTGCTCTTCATATGTGAGCTCAAAGACCGGCTAGCGGATCGCAGGAAATCACAGTTTCGGCGGAAATGGCGCGCCCGAAGAGATTCGAACTCCTGACCCCCAGATTCGTAGTCTGGTGCTCTATCCAGCTGAGCTACGGGCGCGCAACAGGCCATGCTTTACATAGCCCCGCTAACCGATCCTGACGACCGGCCGCGACAAGACGTGTTCCCTAGCGACTGAATTTCCGAAAAGCAAGCCAATCCGGCAAAAGTTTTGTCGCAGCTGCTTTCGACGGTGTCGATCAAGGTGTGCTGAGATTCAGCTAAAGTCCGGCTTCGGCTGAATATCAATACTGCTCAGGCCGGGCGGCGCAGGCCGTTGCGGGCCTGGTCGAGGCGGACCGGCTGGTCGGGGATGGTGACGGCGAAGGTGGTGCGTCCGCCGATCGATTCGACCAGCTCCACCGTGCCGCCATGGGCGCGGATCAGTTCGTGCGCGATGGCCAGGCCAAGGCCGGTGCCGCCGCTGCGGGCCGAGCCGCGAAACGCCGCGAACAGGTTTTCTCGAGCCTTCGCCGGCAGGCCGGGACCGGTGTCGGTGACAATGATGCGGCTTACGCTGCCTATGCGCTCGGCCGATACGGCGAGCCGGCGCACCAGCGCGCTCTCGGCGTCGGCCGCCATCGCCTGGACCGCGTTGCGACAGAGATTGGTGAGCACGCGAAACAGCTGGTCGGAATCGGCATCGACCTCGAAGGCGAGCTCGACGGCATTGACGAATTCGATGCCGCCCTCGATGTCGAGCAGGCCGTGGACGTCGTCGACCAGCTGGCGCAGCCGCAAGCGGCGGCGTGAGGGCGCCGGCTCCTGCGTGCGACCATAGTGGAGCACGCCTTCGGAATAGGAGACGGCTCGGTCGAGCGCGCGCAACAGCTTTGGCGCGAAGGCCTGCACCGTCGGGTCCTTGACCAGGCGCAAGCGGTCCGACATCAGCTGCGCCGAGGCCAGGATGTTGCGCATGTCGTGGTTGATCTTGGAGACGGCGAGGCCAAGGTCGGCAAGGTGCTTCTGCTCCGACAGCATCTTTTGCAGCCGTTCCTGCATCTGCGACAGTTCGCGCTCGGCAACGCCGATCTCGTCGGCGCGGGCGGCCGGGTGGATGATGCGCCCTGGATCGTCGGGCGCCTCGGAGAAGGACAGCATCGAGCGCGTCATGGTGCGGATCGGGCCGATCATGATCAGGTCGATCGCGGCATAGACCAGCATTGCGGTGAACAGCGAGATCAGCAGTGAGACGAAGGCGACGTTGCGCGAATAGCGCAGCATGGCGTTGCGCAGGGAATAGTCGGGCATGATCAGCTCGAATTCCTTGTCGCTGTCGCCGACCGGGCCGAACACCCGCAGCATGCGCTTGCCGCCGAAGAACAGCGTATCCAGCGCCCCGGTCATGCCCTTGATCATGCCGACATTGGCGATGTCGATGTGCTCGTCGACCTGCGGCGGCATCTCGGCCACCACCAGCAGGCGCGATACGCCGCCGTCGCGCACCGCGATCGCCTTGGCGCCGATTGCCATCAGCACGTCGTTCTGGGCGGCGCGGGAGAGCGAATTGGGCTCGCCCTGCACCAGCACGATCGACACCGCGGCAGCGGTGCTTAGCCGCTCCTTCAGCCAGGCCAGGCGGTAGCTGGCGATCCAGGGCAGGAAAATGAGGACTTCGGCCAGGAGCACGAAGACAATGGTGAGCAAGAGCAGCTTGGTCGACAGGCCGCGCGCCAAGGGCACTGAACGATTGGGCACCGAACGGCTCGCAACCGGGCGAACGGTCGCCGGGCTGGCATCGGCTGTCGCCGGGCCGCTCCCTTCATCCGCTGATGCAACTTCGCTCATTAAGGCCTGTCTTCACAAACGCTTGATCGGTTGAGATTAGGTGATTGCGGCTTTTTTGCCAATTTCATCCTTCGTTGGACGATGGTGCCAGCAATAAAGATAGCCTCGAACTGGGTGTTCGCGCCGCGACGAACGGGGTGTCGCGTCGTGACGAACTGGCAGTTCGCACTGCGACGAACTGGCGTTCGCGCTGCGACGAACTCATAGTTCGCGCTGGATTGACTCCCAAAACCCTTCTTTCTATAAGCCGCTCACGCTCGGGCCATTCGTCCCGGCGCGGTTTCGATCGCGCCAATGCCGGCCCGGCAAAGCTCCTGTTACACAGTGACAGAATCAAGAAGGGCCGCACCCCGCGGTATTAAAACAAATGAAGCGTACCTACCAACCGTCCAAACTCGTCCGCAAACGCCGGCACGGTTTCCGTGCTCGCATGGCCACCAAGGGTGGTCGCGGCGTCGTCGCAGCTCGCCGCAACCGCGGCCGCAAGCGGCTCAGCGCCTGAACGGAAGACGAGATCGTTGCCCGCAACCGGCAAGCCAGTGGGACCAAACCCCAAGCGGCTTCTGAAACGTGCGGAATTCCTGGCCGTCCGCCGCGGTGAAAAGCGGCGCGGGCGGCTTTTTCTCGTTGAAGTTCTCGACCGCAAAGACGGTCTGCCGCCGCGCGTCGGCTTCACCGTCACCAAGAAGGTCGGCAATGCGGTTGTGCGCAACCGCGTCAGGCGGCGGCTGAAAGAAGCCGTGCGCACCCATGCCGCAAGTGACATGGCGCCCGGCAATGACTATGTCATTGTCGGGCGTGAAGACGTGCTCACCATTCCGTTCGGCCACTTGAAGGCCGAACTCTCCCGCCGTCTCAGCGGAACACGATAGGCCAAGGGCTTTCGATGGAAAATAACCGGAACTTCTACATCACCATCGTCTTGTCGGTGCTGATCCTCGGGCTGTGGCAATATTTCTATGTGCTGCCGCGGAGCGAACAGCAGCGCGAGGCGGCCCGCATCGAAGAGCAGCGGGCGGCGGAGCAGAAGAAGGCGGCCGAGGCCGCCAATCCCGGCGGCACGCCGGCGCCCGCGGCGCCCGGCGCCATTCCAAACGCGCCCGGCACCTATGTCACGACGCCGGAAGGCCGCGCGCAGGAAGTGGCCAAGACGGCCCGCGTCAACATCGACACGCCGAGCCTGTCGGGCTCGATCAACCTCACCGGCGCCCGCCTCGACGACCTAAAGCTCAAGCACTACACCGAGACGGTCGACAAGACATCGCCGCAGATCCAGCTGCTCAATCCGCAGGCGCTGCCCACCGGCTATTATGCCGAGATCGGCTTTGTCGGCAGCGACACGACCGGCACGGTGCCGGGCCCGGAAACGGTCTGGAGCGTCGACGGCAATGCGACGCTGACGCCGGCGACGCCAGTGACGCTGACCTTCACCAACGACAAGGGCCTGACCTTCAAGCGCACGATCTCCGTCGACGGCGACTACATGTTCACCGTTTCCGATGCGGTGCAGAATTCAGGCTCGACCCCCGTCACGCTGTCCAATTACGGCCGCGTCATCCGTTTCGACAAGCCGGCCGTCGCCAGCTCCTATGTGCTGCATGAAGGCCTGATCGGCGTCACGGGAACCGAAGGCCTGCAGGAGCACAAATACGCCGACATCGAGAAGAACAAGCTCTATACGCCGAGCAAATCGACCGATGGCTGGCTTGGCATCACCGACAAATATTGGGCGGTCACCCTGGTGCCGACCGAGAAGCAGCCCTTCCAGCCGCACTATGCCTATTACGACAATGGCCGCCCGCGCTACCAGTCGGACTTCCTCACCGACCCGATCACCATTGCCGCCGGCCAGTCGGCGACGGTCGAGACCGAGATCTTCGCCGGCGCCAAGGAAGTCAACAAGATCAACGCCTACGCCCAGGATCGCCAGATCAGGCTGTTCGACCGGCTGATCGATTGGGGATGGTTCATCTGGATCACCAAGCCGATGTTCTACCTGATCGACACGCTGTACAAATTCTTCGGCAATTTCGGTCTGGCCATCCTTGCCACCACCGTCGTCGTCAAAACCCTCTTCTTCCCGCTCGCCAACAAATCCTATGCGTCGATGGCGAACATGAAGAAGGTGCAGCCCAAGATGCTCGAGATCCGCGAGAAATACGCGGACGACAAGATGAAGCAGCAACAGGCGATGATGGAGCTGTACAAGACCGAGAAGATCAATCCGCTCGCCGGCTGCTGGCCGGTGGCGCTGCAGATCCCGGTGTTCTTCTCGCTCTACAAGGTGCTCTACATCACCATCGAGATGCGGCACGCGCCGTTCTTCGGCTGGGTCCAGGATCTGGCCGCGCCCGATCCGACCTCGGTCTTCAACCTGTTCGGCCTGCTGCCCTTCGCGCCGCCGGCATTCCTGCCGCATATGGGCGCCTGGGCGGTGGTCATGGGCATCACCATGTTCCTGCAGATGCGCATGAACCCGACGCCGCCGGATCCGACGCAGGCGCAGATCTTCACCTGGATGCCGGTGATCTTCACCTTCATGATGGGCAGCTTCCCGGCCGGCCTCGTCATCTACTGGGCCTGGAACAACACGCTGTCGATCCTGCAGCAGGGCGTGATCATGAAGCGCCAGGGCGCCAAGATCGAATTGTGGGACAATCTGACGGCATTGTTCCGAAAGAAACCCTCGCCAGCTGAATAAACAGCGTGGCAATCAAAGCCCCGGCTCGTCCGGTGTTTTTTGTGGACGAGGCGCGCATCACGTTCCCGTGAGGCGCGAAACTTGCGGCGTGCAACCGGCGTGGCTGCTGCTTGTACCGCCAAGGCCGATCAACACCGATCAGCTCTAATCCGAAGACCGCTGTTTTTGATCCGTGACCCCGTCATGTCCATCGCGGGGATGCGGCGCGTGGAATGGGCATTCGCCTTTAAATATTTGTTATCATTATCCTTTTTTACTCTGCACCGAAACTTTCCCGCAATCGCCGCGTAACTCTTCCCGACAATCGAATCAACAATTGTCGCACCAGAAGGGTTCTCCAATGGCAAAGTCCATCCTCAAGGCATTCTGCTTTTCCGCCGGCCTGGCTCTATCGGGCCTCGCAGCTACGACGGCCTATACGCTCGCCAATCCCGCCGTTGGCGGCGCTGCGATGCTGACCTCGAAGAACATCGTCGAGAACGCCCTCAACTCGCCGATCCACAAGACGCTGGTTGCCGCCGTCAAGGCCGCCGGCCTGGTCGACACGCTGGAAAGCGCGGGACCCTTCACGGTGTTTGCGCCGACCGATTCCGCCTTCAAGAAACTGCCGGCCGGCACCGTCGCCACGCTGGTGAAGCCCGAAAATAAGGACAAGCTGACCAAGATCCTGACCGCCCATGTCGTGGCCGGCAAGATCTCGGCCAAGGATATGATGACCAAGGCCAAGGCGATGGGTGGCAAGTATGAAATGAAGACCGTCAGCGGCGACACGCTGATCGCCGAGGTAAAAAAAGGCGCGCTTTATATCGTCGACGAATCCGGCGGCGCCGCCAAGGTAACGGTCGCCGACGTCAACCAGTCGAACGGCGTCATCCACGTCGTCAACAAGGTGCTGTTGCCGAAGTAACGGCTTTACGCAACGGGGAATGACGGCGGGCTGCGACGGGCTTTCTCGGTCTGCCTTCCCCACCTCACGAGGAGGTGCCATTCTTTTGAAGCCGTCTTCGACACCACCGGGGTCCTGCTTGTCCTTCGCAGGGCCCCGTTTTTTTGTTTCAGGGCGCCTTAGCCGACGGCGGCGGTCGACCTGATCGTGATCTGCCGCGGCACGAACTGAACATCGAAGCCCAGCAGGGCTCGCTCATCGGGCGATTGGTGCTATAGGGCGGATCACGCCATCTCGAATGGCGGCTTTAATTTGCGCCACTCTCGACGGATCTCGCCATGGACGGACCCAACCCAGACATCAAACACCCGATCCCGATGCACACCCGCGTCGGCTTCCTCAAGCCCCTGGTCACCGCGCCGAATATCGAGATCGGCGAGTTCACCTACTATGACGATCCTGACGGACCGGACAAATTCGCCGAGCGGTGCGTGCTGCATCATTATCCCTTCATCGGCGACAAGCTGATCATCGGCAAGTTCTGCGCCATCGCCGAGGGCGCGCGCTTCATCATGAACGGCGCCAACCATGCCATGTCCGGCTTTTCCACCTATCCGTTCAACATTTTCGGCCATGGCTGGGAGCAAGGCTTCGACCCGAAGACGTGGTCGCAGGAACTGCGCGGCGACACGGTGGTCGGCAATGATGTATGGATCGGCATGGATGCGGTGATCATGCCCGGCGTGTCGGTCGGCAATGGCGCCATCGTGGCGGCGAAATCGGTGGTGACGCATGACGTGCCGGCCTATGCGATCGTCGCCGGCAATGCGGCAAAGGTGGTGAAGATGCGTTTCGACGACAGGACGGTCAGGCGGCTGCTTTCCGTGGCGTGGTGGAACTGGCCGGTGGACAAGATCGGCCGCAACCTCAACGCCATTCGGGGCGCCGATATTTCCAGGCTGGAGGCAGCGATTTGAACGCGCTGGGCAACACCGTCATCGGAACCGACCTGTTCACCAAGGGGTGGATCTTCATCCGCGGCGTGCCGGCGATGAAGTTCCTGCCGCCGGAGGGGCCGCCGGAGATCGCCTTTGCCGGCCGCTCCAATGTCGGCAAGTCGTCGCTGATCAATGCGCTGGTCGGCCATAACGGGCTGGCGCGCACCTCCAACACGCCGGGGCGCACGCAGGAGCTCAACTATTTCGTGCCGGGCGGGTTTTCCGGCGAAGGCACCGACTTGCCGCCAATGGCGCTGGTCGACATGCCGGGCTACGGCTATGCCAGCGCGCCGAAGGAAAAGGTGGACGATTGGACCAAGCTGGTCTTCGACTATCTCAAGGGCCGCGTGACGCTGAAGCGGGTCTATGTGCTGATCGATTCCCGCCATGGCATCAAAGCCAAGGACGACGAAGTGCTGTCGCTGCTCGACAAGGCGGCGGTGTCCTACCAGATCGTGCTGACCAAGACCGACAAGATCAAGGCCGCCGGCGTGCCGCAGCTGATCGAAGAGACATTACTGAAGATCAAGAAGCGGCCGGCGGCGTTTCCGTTCGTGCTCGCCACGTCGTCGGAAAAGGGCGAGGGTCTGGACGAACTGCGCGCGGCGATCGTGCTGGCGGCCAATGGCGGTTAAAAGCAACTCCGGGAAAAGTGTGAAGCGGTTTTCCGTCCGGAGTTGCGAAAAAAGACCTTTGGCTAACTAGGCCTTTGCCTTGGACTTCGCCTCGAGCGCGATCATCTGGTGGCTTTCTTCCTCGGCAAGCTTTTCAGTGCCGTAGGACTTCAGGAACAGGCTGACGCCCGACCGCACGATGTGGTCGATTTCATCCTGGCTCGGCGCCTTGGTGCGGTAGGCGAAGATGCACTGGCGAAACAGGCCGGCGAGGCACAGTTCGGTGAATTGATAGGCGGCAAGATCGACATCATCGATCTTGAGCAGGCCGCGTTCGATGGCTGCATTGAGGAACTTGACCACCTTGTCGTGGCCGCGTTTGGGGCCGCGTTCGTAAAACCGCGCGCCCATGTCGGGTATCCTGTCGGAGGCGCCGATCACGGTGCGTTGCGCCTGGATGACCTTGGCCGAGGTGATCTTCATCGACAGCACCTTGCCGAACTTCACCAGCGTCTGGCGCAGATCGTCGGCGCGGTCGAGCATGTCGTACATGTTCTTGAAGATGGTGCCGCGCTCTTCCTCGATCAGCGCCTCGAACAGCTCTTCTTTGTTGGCGAAGTAGACATAGATCGTGCCCTTGGAGACGCCAGCCTCGCGGGTAATGTCGTTCATCGACGCCGCTTCGAAGCCCTTGTCGATGAACACGCGCCGCGCGCCCTCGATAATCTGGCTGCGCTTGACCGGATCCTGGCCCGCCGCCGGGCGGCCGCGACGCGCACTATCCAGCACATCGCACCGATCATTTTCGACGTCGGGTAACGTGTCGGCCATTAAAGTCACACCTCGCGAAATAATTCGAACCGATCGGTTCGATTGCTCTTGATATGGGCCTGCTTTAGCGCTATGTCAACGTTCGCATCGAACCGAACGGTTCAGTATAACACATTTTCCTTATGTAGCTACGGTAGCGAGATATCATGTCCTCGAACACGCCAACCACCGCCGAAGTCCGCCCCTTTCCCAACGCCAAGGTCTCGCCGGTTATCGAAGCGCCGGAAGCGCCCATCAAGCCTGCCGCCGAAGTTTTGGCCGAGGTGCCGGCCAAGAAGAAGCGGTCGGCTCGCTCGTTCATGCTGCCGATCATCGGCCTCGCTCTGCTCAGCGCCGGCGCCTGGTATGGCTATAATTACTGGACCGACGGCCGGTTCCTGATCTCGACCGACGATGCCTATGTCCAGGCCGACATGTCGTTCGTCTCGCCGAAGATTTCCGGCTATGTCGATCAAGTCAAGGTCTCGGAGAACCAGCAGGTCAAGGCCGGCGATCCGCTGCTGACGATCGACGACGGCGACTACAGAATAGCCGTTGCCCAGGCGGAGGCGCAGATCGCCACGCTGGCCAAGACGCTCGACCGTATCGACGCGCAGACCAAGGCGGCGCAAGCTTCGCTGCAACAGGCGCAGGCGCAGAAGGTCGCCGACCAGGCGGCAGCCGACAACGCCGCTCGCGCCCAGCAGCGCGCCGCGCAACTGGTCAAGACGCATGTCGGCACACAGGCGCAACTGGACGATGCCCAGACCGCTCTCGACCAGGCCAATGCGGCCCTTGTCGGCGCCGACGCGCAGATTGCAGCCGCACAGGCCAATATCGGCGTGTTCGAAGCGCAGCGCGCCGAATCGGCCAGCACGCTGGCTTCGCTGCGGCTGAACCGCGACAAGGCCGCGCGCGATCTGTCCTTCACCGTGCTCAAGGCGCCTTATGACGGCGTCGTCGGCAACCGCTCGGTCGAGCAGGGCGACCTCGTCAGCCCCGGCCAGAAGCTCGCCGTCGTGGTGCCGCTGGACAAGCTCTACATCGTTGCCAACTTCAAGGAGACGCAGCTGGCCAAGCTGGTGCCCGGCGAGAAGGTTCGGGTCTCGGTCGACGCCACGGACGGCCATGATTTCGAAGGCACGGTGTCGTCGCTGGCGCCGGCTTCGGGTGCCGTGTTCTCGCTCCTGCCGCCGGAAAATGCCACCGGCAACTTCACCAAGGTGGTGCAGCGCATCCCGGTTCGCATCGACGTCCCGGCCGATGTGCTGAAGGCAGGCAGGCTGCGCGCCGGCCTGAGCGTCGTTGTCGCCGTCGACAGCCGCACGGCTCCGGCCGCGGCGAACTGAGCGAAAGCCGGGAGCAACGCCATGGCAACCGCAACCATAACAGCAGGAGCGGCGCCGGCCATGCCAGCGGTGCCGACGACCATCTCGACGCGCCGCCTCATCGCCTTCCTGGCGATGGTGTTCGGCATGTTCATGGCGATCCTCGACATCCAGATCGTCTCAGCCTCGCTGGCCGAGATCCAGGCCGGCCTCAGCGCCAGTTCCGACGAAATCCCATGGGTGCAGACCGCCTATCTGATCGCCGAAGTGGTGATGATCCCGCTGTCGGGCTTCCTCAGCCGGATGCTGTCGACGCGCGTGCTGTTTGCAGGCGCCGCGGCCGGCTTCACGGCGGCCAGCGCGCTGGCCGCGACCGCCACCAACATCGACCAGATGATCGTCTACCGAGCCATCCAGGGCTTTATCGGCGGCGGCATGATCCCGAGCGTTTTCGCCGCCGCCTTCACCATCTTCCCGCCGTCGCGCCGCGCCATGGTGTCGCCGATGATCGGCCTGGTGGCGACGCTGGCGCCGACCATCGGCCCGACCGTCGGCGGCTATATTAGCCATGCCATGTCGTGGCACTGGCTGTTCCTCATCAATGTCATTCCAGGCATTCTGGTGACGGTCACGACCTGGACCCTGATCGATTTCGACAAGCCCAATCTCGGCCTGTTCAGCAAGTTCGACTGGTGGGGCCTTGCCGGCATGGCGGCGTTTCTCGGCTGCATGGAATATGTGCTCGAGGAAGGTCCGAACCATGACTGGCTGCAGGAACAGGCCGTGTTCATCTGCGCCATCATCATGGTTGTCGGTGCGGCGCTGTTCTTCTGGCGTGCCTTCACCGCCGAGGAGCCGATCGTCGATCTCAGGGCCTTCACCAACGTCAATTTCGCCTTCGGTTCGCTGTTCTCCTTCGTCATCGGCATCGGCCTGTACGGTCTGACCTATCTCTACCCGGTGTTCCTCGGGCGCATCCGCGGCTACGATTCCATGATGATCGGCGAAGCCTTGTTCGTCAGCGGCCTGGCGATGTTCGTCACTGCGCCGATTTCCGGCATCCTGTCGAGCAAGATGGATTTGCGCATCATGATGATGATCGGGCTGTTCGGCTTCGCTGCCGGCACATGGTGGATGACGCATCTGACCGCCGACTGGGATTTCTGGGAATTGCTGATCCCGCAGATCCTGCGCGGCAGCTCGATGATGCTGTGCATGGTGCCGATCAACAACATTGCGCTCGGCACCTTGCCGCCGGACCGGCTGAAGAACGCGTCGGGCCTGTTCAACCTGACCCGCAACCTCGGCGGTGCGGTCGGCCTTGCCGTCATCAACACCGTGCTGATCGATCGCAGCGCCTTCCACTACGCCAGGCTGGCCGAGCATGTGGAATGGGGCAGTGCGGCGGCGCAGACCAAGCTGCAGAACATGACGCTCGACTTCCAGCAGACTCCCGGCCTCGACGCCACCAAGGCGGCGATCTCCAAACTGTCGGGCATGGTCCAGCAGCAGGCGTCGCTGCTGTCGTTCATGGATGTGTTCACCATGCTGACCGTGCTGTTCGCGACCATGGCGGTCTTCACCCTGGTCATCGCCAAGCCGGCGCCGCCCGCGGGCAGCGGCGGCGGAGGCCATTGAGCGCGCCGGACCCCCCGCCTGGCGCGCTCATGTGTGACCCCGGAAATCACCCCCGATTTCCGGGGTCACGCTTAAGCATCGATCGTTGTCAAGCTCCTTGGTCGAACACCCGGCGCGCTATGCTGCGGCAGGCGGCCCAAACCATTTGGTCAGCGAGTCGGTTAGCCCGGCTGCTTCAGGGCCGCCGACCCAGGCCACATAACCGTCAGGCCGGACCAGCACTGCGCGTGGGGCTTCGACTGCCCCCAGCACCGGAAGCTCCCATGCGCCATCGTAGCTGGCGTCGACCAGCTGAATCCGCTCCACCCACTGGCCGATACCAAAAGCGCCGGGCTCACCAAGATTAAGCAGCAGCGGCCGAGCGTCATGCAGCAGGGCGAAAACCGGCAGCGGACCGGCAGCGGTGACGAGGTCGAGATCCGGCATGCGACGCCCCAGCAGCGGATGCCCCTCGCCAAGATCGTAGTGGATGTCCAGGCCGGACAACATGCCGGCAAAACGCTTGCGCGGCTCTTCCATGCCGAGAAGTTCCGACACTGTATCGCGCAGCGCCTTGGTGCGCTCGTCTTCGCGACGGAGCACGACCGACGCCATGGTGTTTTTCATCACACGCGCGGCAATCGGGTGGCGCTCTGCCTGGTAGCTGTCGAGCAGGCTTTCGGGCGCAGTTTTCCTGACCACCTGGGCGAGCTTCCAGCCCAGATTGACCGCGTCCTGCACGCCGGTCTGCAGCCCCTGTCCACCGTCCGGTGGATGCACGTGCGCGGCGTCGCCTGCCAGCAGCACCCGCCCCTTGCGGTATGAGGCTGCCTGCCGGGTCATGTCGGTGAAGCGGGCCAGCGATGTTGGATTGTGGACGCCGTAATCGGTGCCGTAGACGGCAATGAGCGCCTCGCTGAGCTCATGCAATGTGGGCACGCCGCCGGCCCCGACCTCGCGTTCGGTCACCAGCACCCGTACCGTACCGTCTTCCAGTCTGCTGAGGCCGTGAATTCCGATGGCGTCGCGGTGGATACCCCATTGCGGCTCTTCTGTTACCTCGACCTCGGCAATCAAATTGCTGATTGTCGGCTCGGAACCGGGGAACTCTATGCCAGCCGCCTTGCGCACGAGACTTCTGCCGCCGTCGCAACCGACGAGATAATCGGCACGAAGCGACCCGCCATCTGTCAGCGCGACATCGACGCCGCCTGCATCCTGCACGAAGCCTGTCACCTCGCGGCCACGGTAGACCGTGACGCCAAGTTCATCGACCCAGCAGGCAAGGATCCGCTCTATGTGCTTTTGCCACAGCGCCAGCCCGTAATTGTGGCGGGTGGGGAAGTCGCTGATGTCAAGCGAAACGTCGGCGAAGCCTGCGACCTGTGCGGTCTGGCCTTGCGACAGGAACCGATCGGCAATGCCGCGCTGGTCGAAGATCTCGATGGTGCGCGAATGCAGGCCGCCCGAGCGCGCGCCCGCGAGATCCTGGTTCTCGCGCCGCTCGACGATGGCGACATCGATGCCGGCCAGGGACAGTCCGCCGGCCAGCATCAACCCGGTCGGGCCGCCGCCGGCGATCACCACTTGATGGGAGATACGCGGCCGGTCCGCATCAACACCGCCGGTCGATTTGGAGGTCGATTTGGGCTCGCCGTCGCGAGCCCGTGCTTCAGTTCGTTGCATAGGTTCTGGCCCTCTCGTTAAGGGCTGCGGAATCTACGCATAAAAAGCCGTCTGCCAATTCTTGAAGTTGACTGTTTTCGCCCCATTTCAAGAGATAGGGGGCGGTCGTCACACCGGCGCCAAATCCCCACCCCGCTAAAAGACGCCGAACGGTCAGGCAGTGGCCGGCTTGAAGCTGAGCGCAACGCCGTTGATGCAGTGGCGCAGGCCGGTGGGTGCGGGACCGTCATCGAAGACATGGCCGAGATGACCGCCGCAGCGGCGGCAATGAACCTCGGTGCGGGTCATGCCCAGAGAACGATCCGTGGTCTTGCCGACGCTGTTGGCGATCTCCTGCCAGAAGCTCGGCCATCCGGTACCGGAATCGAACTTGGTCTCCCAGGAATAGACCGGCAGGTCGCAGCCGGCGCAGGCGAAAATGCCTTTGCGGTGCTCGTTGAGCAGCGGGCTGGTGCCGGGATATTCGGTGCCTTCCTTGCGCAGCACATTGAAGGCTTCATCCGACAGGATGGCGTGCCACTCGGCGTCGGTCTTGGTGACCTCGAAGGTTTCGGCAGCTCTGGCGGACTGGGTTCCGCCCAAGCGTAGCGTTGCCAAGGCGCCGGCGACGGCCGCAAAGGCGACGCCACTCAAAAGCAAGTCGCGACGGTTCATGACGGAAATCCTCCTGCGGATCATTTTGCCAGATTTGGCCGCCACTGGAAAATCAAAAGCCGGTGACGGTTGCCCTGCAAACCGAACGCTCCAAGCCGGCTCCGCGTTTTGTGGCGGACGGCGTGGAGCGCTCGGAAGATTGCGCGGCCCGCGAAGGGGGAGCCGCGCAATCAGAGAGCTTACCGCCTGTTCGTCGGCGGCAGGGGCTTTGTTACATCTTCGGCAGCAGGACCTTGTCGATGACGTGGATGACGCCGTTCGACTGCTCGACATCGGCGATCGTGACATTGGCGACATTGCCGTTCTCGTCGGCTACGGTGACCTTGCCGCCATCGGCCTTGAGCGACAGCTCGCAGCCGCCGACCGTCTTGACCTTGTGGGTGCCGCCATCGGCCTTGGCCATCGAGGCGACATCGGCGCCCATCGCCTTGGCGCCGATGACATGGCAGGTCAGGATCTTGGTGAGCTTGTCCTTGTTCTCGGGCTTGAGCAGCGACTCGACCGTGCCAGCCGGAAGCGCGGCGAAGGCCTCATTGGTCGGCGCGAAGACGGTGAACGGGCCGGCGCCCTGCAGTGTCTCGACCAGGCCGGCAGCCTTGACGGCGGCGACCAGTGTCGTGTGATCCTTCGAATTGACGGCGTTCTCGACGATGTTCTTGTTGGCGTACATGGCGGCGCCGCCAACCATCGGATTCTCGGCATAGGCGATTGTGGCGAGGGCGGAGACGGCAATGGTACCGGCGAGCAAAAGGGTGGAGATTCTACGCATAGTGTTCGAACTCCTCGGGGTTATTGTTTCCTCTTTCGGGAACATGAGGAGATACGTAATAGAACTGCCTGAGTTTCCGCGCGCCGGGAAAAATTTATCCTTTATCTTGTCGGCGAATTATCTCCGGAGATCGAATCTCTAATCTCCAGCAGCGTATCCAAAACGAAAACAACGGAAGATCTACTTCCGCTGACTTCATTGTCACGTCATGGTTTTACGATCTATCAGATGCCCTTCAGGTCGCCCGCGGCAACGACCGGTCCGGTCGGCTGTCCCGTCGTCGAACCGCCCGTCGGCTCGACGCTGACAGCAAGCACGGCGCCCTGCGCCAGCTTCTGCTGCACGGCCGGGGTAACCGGGATATGGGCGACCTGGCCGGCGGGGATGACGCCCATCGAGACCGGAGCATTCTTGCCTTCGATCATCCACAGTTCGAAGTCCTTGCCGGCGGCGCGTTCGCCCGAAACCAGCGACAGGCCGACATCGCGGCGGGAAGCGTCGTAGACGACAAGGTATTTGACATCGCTGCCTTCGGCAGCCAGCGAGGCGACGAGGCGCTCCTGCGGCACGACGACCGGCGACCTGACGTAAGGCACGGCGACATAGAGCACCAGGGCCGCGAGAGCCGCTGCGGTGAGGCCGCGCCAGAAGCTAAGGCTGGACCACAGGCTGCCGCTCGGGGCCGTCGTCGACGCCGCGGTGGAGGAGAACAGCCGGCGATCGATAGCCGGCTTGATGGTGGCCGGCGGCTCTACCTCAGCATAAGCGGCAGCCATCGGCGAGAGGTTTACTTCCCAGGAATCGACGAGACGGGCAAAGCCGGTCTCCGCGTCGATGCGCCCGGAGGCTATCTGGCGCTCATCCGCCGGCAGCACGCCGAGAACGTATTCGGCTGCGAGCAGGTCGTCGCCTCCACGTTCCGGTCCATTTTCTTCTGCCAGGGTCATCTTTCCAGACATTCTCTAAGTTTCAACAGGCTGCGGCGCAGCCATGTCCGCATCGTGTTGAGCGGAACCTTGTGACGTTCCGCGAGCTCGGCGTAACTTTCGCCGTTCAAATAAGCACCCCGAACGGCTTGCGCCCGGTCTTGTTCCAACTCTTCAAGGCACTGATAGATGCGCTCGGATTCACCGCCCGCAACAACCATAGCCTCTGGCCCCGGACCGGGGTCAGCCACGTCGAGCGCGGCATCGATATCGGCAGCGGGCTTGCGTCGCGACCGGATGCGATCAATCGCATGATTGCGTGCTATGGCCACCAGCCAGGAGATTGGGCTTAGATCGGAAACAGCGAAACGGTCCGCCTTCGTCCACACTTTGACGAAGACCTCTTGCAGCGCTTCTTCCGCATCTCCGCGATCCTTCAATACACGAAGGCACACGCCGAAAAGTTTCGCACTGGTTTGCCGGTAAAGCAGATCGAACGCAGTCCGATCCTTCATCGAGGTCCGGACAATCAGGGTGGAGATATCCTGCGGCGTCATACGGACAAGCTAAGCGATCACGATTTATTTGCAAAGGCAGAAATCTTGTTGTCCACGCAATCGATGTCCGCGCCCGATCGCCAGTAATCGCCGGTCGGTTGCCAAGGAAATCGGCTGTCGTTAGCCTCCCGCAGATAGGGGAACAGCAATGTCGGCCGAACGGATGCTGTGGGAGAACGATGCGACCGGCTTGGCAGAGCTGTTGCACAGAGGCGAGATCTCGCCGCCAGACCTTGTCGATGCTGCGATCGCGCGCGCCGAGGCAACCCGATCATTGCGCATCCGCCGCTTGCCTGAGGCGCCATGGACCCGAAGGGGGCCGACGAGCTCATCGAAAACCTGCTCGACAAATTGCATTTGACCCGTCTCTTGGAGATCAGATCCTTGTTTGGGCAATTGATGGACAAGAGCCTGTGGTTCACCACTGGCCGGCGATCCAGAATGTCAGCGGCCAGCCGTCGATCGCGCTGCCGGTCCATGTCACCGATGCCGGCCTGCCGCTCGGCATCCAGGCCGTCGGCCGCCCCGGCGACGAGCAGGACGCTTTTGTCGCTTGCTGCGCAGATGGAGAAGGTTTCCGGGTGGCTGACGCGGCGGGCGCCGCTCAAGGTGCCGGCCTGATCCGGCAGATTTCATCATCGTGATAGCAAAGCTGTTTGCGGCCTGGGCCAATTCCCGCTAAGACGCCGCCGTCCTTACCCACATCCAGGGAACCATGCCGATGACGGAGATCACCGCCACCGCCGAAATGCAGGCCGCCCTGCTCTCGCGGGCCCTGCCCTATATGCAGCGCTACGAGCACAAGACGGTGGTGGTGAAATATGGCGGTCATGCCATGGGCGATATCGAGCTCGGCAAGGCTTTCGCCCGTGACATCGCGCTGCTGAAGCAGTCCGGCGTCAACCCGATCGTCGTCCATGGCGGCGGGCCGCAGATCGGCGCCATGCTGGCCAAGATGGGCATCGAATCCAAGTTCGAAGGCGGACTGCGCGTCACGGATCAGAAGACGGTCGAAATCGTCGAGATGGTGCTGGCCGGTTCGATCAACAAGGAGATCGTCGCGCTGATCAACGCCGAGGGCGAATGGGCGATCGGCCTGTGCGGCAAGGACGGCAACATGGTGTTCGCCGAAAAGGCGCGCAAGACCATGATCGACCCGGATTCCAACATCGAGCGTGTGCTCGATCTCGGTTTCGTCGGCGAACCGGTCGAAGTCGACCGCACCCTGCTCGACCTGCTGGCGCGCTCCGAAATGATCCCGGTGCTGGCGCCGGTGGCGCCCGGCCGCGATGGCCATACCTACAACATCAATGCCGACACCTTCGCCGGCGCCATCGCCGGCGCCTGCCAGGCGACGCGCCTTTTGTTCCTGACCGACGTGCCCGGCGTGCTCGACAAGAACAAGAAGCTGATCGACGAGCTGACGGTGGCCGAAGCCAAGGCGCTGATCAAGGACGGCACGGTGTCGGGCGGCATGATCCCCAAAGTCGAGACCTGCATCGAGGCGATCGAGCGCGGCGTCGAAGGCGTCGTCATCCTCAACGGCAAGACGCCGCATGCGGTGCTTCTGGAACTGTTCACCGAACACGGCGCCGGCACGCTAATCGTGCCCTGATCGGCAACTGGCTTGGCGGCCAGTTGGTCGGCTGGCCAGCCCTTAGGCAGGCTGGGGCAGGCGCGCGATGACCTTTATCTCGAAGTCGAAGCCGGCTAACCAGTTGACGCCGACCGCCGTCCAATTGGTGTAGGGCGGTTCACCGAACACCTTCAGCCGAACGGCATCGATCACGGGCCATTGCGTTGCCGGATCGGTGTGGAAGGTGGTCACGTCGACTATATCGTCGAACGTGGCGCCCGCTGCTTTCAGCACTGCCGCGAGATTGTCGAAGGCAAGCTGGACCTGCTTTTCGAAGACAGGTTCGGGCGACCCGTCCTCGCGGCTGCCGACCTGGCCCGAGACAAACAAAAGATCGCCCGATCGGATTGCAGCAGAATAGCGATTGATCTCGTAGAGAGCCTGCCTGCCGGCAGGAAAGATCGCGTCACGTTTGGTCATTTTCACTCCATTGTCCGGGGCACTCACATACGTCCCGTATGCATGAGGTGGGTACATACGCCGCGTATGTCAATACGCATACGGTACGTATCTATGAATGGCAGCGAGCCGGTCAGGTGCCGGCCGAGATCGCGACAGCCGCTTCGGCCGGCTTGCGCGACGGGCGCATGACGAGCATGGATTCCTCATCGGCATCCTGCGGAGCGCCCCAGAACTCAGCCAGCGTCGGACCATCCTTGAGGCGGCGGTCGCGGGCCAGGAAACCCCAGACCTCGCGGAACCACACGCGGCGGCCCATTTGGGTGTACCAGCGCATCGAATGGCGCTGTTCGGGATCGGGGTGGAAGAGAATGCGCGCCAGCGCCTTCGGCCGCGACTGCACCGCGACCTCGATCAGCTTGACCGAGAAGAACAGCATCCACGGTTTCAGCCGGGTCATCTGCAGCACCTGGTGCTTGTAGTCCCACAGCCGGGCATCCGTCTGGATCACCTTGCGGTCCTTGGCGATGCGGAAGAACGGCGTCCAGCGGTGCGGCGTGACATAGAGCGCCTGGATCTGGTCGGGGTCGTAGGCAAGCAGCTGGCGAAAGCCGCGCCACAGATCGCGAAAGGTCTCATCCTCGAACCCCGCCACCCAGGTCGCCATGGACAGTATGCCATGCTGGCGGAGCAGCCGGATCGCCTCGCGGTCGGATGAGGTGCTGCCGCCCTTGCGGATCAGTTGAAGCGTCTGCTGGTCGGTGTTTTCCATGCCGAGCAGCCAGCGGATGACGCCGGCCTTGCGATAGAGGTGCAGGATGTCGGCATCGCGCACGATGTCGTCGGCCCGGGTCGAGCCGACGATCAGCACCGGCACGTTCTCGGCGATCAGCGCATCGAGAAAGGCGCGCCAAACCTTCTTCGATACGGTCGGGTTTTCGTCGGCGAGGTTGATCAGTTCGACGCCGTGCTGGCGGTGCAGCCAGGCAATCTCCTGCGCAAATTTTTTGGGGTCGCGGTGCCGCCAGCGGGTCCAGAAACCGCGCTGGCCGCAATAGTTGCACAGATGCGGGCAGCCCCGCGAAAACTGCATGACCACGGCGCGCTTGCCGCCCCAATAGCTGTAGCGGCGGTGATCGATCAGCTCCCAGCTGACGCGGTACTCGTCCAGATTGGCAGTGGTCCCGGCCGGCCGCGTCGCGAAGGGGCGGCCGAGATCGTCGCGATAGGCGATACCCGCGACATCGCCCAGCGGCCGGCGATTGTCCAGTGCCACGACCAGGGCAAGGATGGTTGCCTCGCCCTCGCCGCGCACGATGAAGTCGAAGACATCGCTCGCCGCCAATATGTCGCGCCAGTGATAGGTCGGGAACACGCCGCCATAGATCACCAGCGTCGCCGGCTCGAGCGCCTTGACCATGCGGGCGATCGCGAGCGCGGTGGGATGCGCCGAGGTCGAGCCGGAGTGGCCGATCAGGATGCAATCGGGCTGGCCGCTGAGCGCATCGCGCACCAGAGTTTCCAACGGCATCGGCCCGAATTCGGCATCGACCAGCCGGACTTTATGGCCGGCGTCGATAAGCGGGCCGCCCAGTGCCAGCAGGCCGAGCGGTGGCAGATGGTCATCGGGCACGCGGCTGCCGATGGCGGTGTGCGGCGGATTGATCAGCACGATGTTCATGACGGACCTTTGAGCGACGGTCCGCATGGCATAGCCGGCGTTTCAGTTTCGCATTTGGGCTCCGTTCAGCAGTTTGCGTGCAGCCTTTCCGCAGAAATGGCGGTGCGTGTCCTACCGCCTGAGGTGGGCGAGCGGCACGTGGCCCGGGCCCTTGATGTTCTGCAGCACCAGCTGGGTGTGAACGTCGCGCACGCCGGCAAGGCGCATCAGGCGGTGCATGACGAAGGCGTTGAGTTCGTCGACCGACGGCACCATGACGTGCAGCAGGAAATCGTGGTCGCCGGTCATCGTCCAGCATGACGACACTTCGTCCATGCGTTGCACGGCGGCGATGAAGGTTTCGGGCGAACCGTCGCTGTGGCTGGTGAGCCGCACCTGGATGAACACCTCGACCATCAGGCCGACGGCGCGGCGGTTGAGCACGGCGGCAAAGCCCTTGATGATGCCGGCCTCCTGCAGCGCCTCGAAGCGGCGGGCGCAAGGCGTCGTCGACAGGCCGATCTCCTGCGCCAGTTCGGACACGGGCTTGCGTCCATCGCGCTGAAGCACATCCAGCATCTTGATCTCGAAATCGTCGAACTGAGGCATTTTCACTCTCTTTCAGCTTCTGCTTGGTGATTTTTACCTCAAATCATGGACCCAAGCCATCATCAAAGCTGAATTGCCTCGCCGGCCGCCGCTAGACTCTGCGGACAGATTCAAGTGTCACGATCAGGGGAGAAGAACCATGACGACGATGAGCGTTGCCGAATATGCCCGTGATTGCGCGGCGCAAGGCCTGCGTGGCGACTATTCAGTGTGCCGTTCCGATTTCACCGTGGCGCAGGGCTATGATTACAGCGCCGACGAACAGGCGGTGTGGCGCACGCTGTGCGACCGGCAGACCAAGCTGACGCAGAAGCTGGCGCACCATTCCTATCTCGATGGCGTCGCCGCACTCGGCCTGCTCGACAAGATCCCGGATTTCGGCGCGGTCTCAGACAGGCTGCGCAAGCTGACCGGCTGGGAAATCGTCGCCGTGCCTGGCCTCATCCCGGCCGCGCCCTTCTTCGACCATCTCGCCAACCGGCGCTTTCCGGTGACCAACTGGCTGCGCACCAAGGACGAGCTCGACTACATCGTCGAACCCGACATGTTCCACGACTTCTTCGGCCATGTGCCCATCCTGACACAGCCGGTGTTTGCCGACTTCATGCAGATGTATGGCGAAAAGGCCGAGAGCGTGATTGCGCTGGGCGGTGACGAGATGATCACCCGGCTCTACTGGTACACCGCCGAATACGGGCTGATACAGGAGGAGGGCCAGAAGCTGAAAGCTTTCGGCGCCGGGCTGATGTCGTCGTTCACCGAATTGCAGTTCGCCGTCGCGAGCCCGGACGCGCACCACGTGCCCTTCGACCTCGAAACGGTAATGCGCACCGGTTACGAGATCGACAAGTTCCAGCGCGCTTATTTCGTGCTGCCGTCCTTCGACGTGCTGCGCGATGCGTTCCGGACCGCCGATTTCAAGGCGATCGTTGCCCGCCGCAAGGGGCAGCCGACCCTGGATCCAGCGACGGTTTAGCAAATCCTGAAGGGTTTGCGCGGCACCTATCCCCACCCTTAATCCTCCCCACAAGGGGGAGGGAGATCTCGTTGGCGCTGATTTCCGAGGGTTTCGACACCAAGGCATGGGTAGCGCCGGTAGAAATCCTGTCGCGCCGTTCGCTTTTTTGACAATCAGACGGTGATGACTTCGTCACACCGGGGGGATGACTTCGTCACACCGTGATTACTTTGGTCAGATGGTCGCCTAGCCGGCAGGCAAGTGCGGTGATCGTCGTCGTCGGGTTGCATTCGCCCGACGTGCAGAATACCGAGGAACCGCCGACATAGAGATTGTCCATGCCGTGCACCTTGCAGTTGGCGTCGACCACGCTCTTGGTGACATCGGTGCCCATGCGCGTGCCGCCCATATGATGGTGGCCGGCCAGTTCCTCATCCGTCGGGTAGTCCTCGCCATTGGTCAGCCAGTCCATGATGCGGACGCGGCCGAGGTCCTTCTCGATCAGCGTCGTTCCGAACAGCTTGAGCCCCTCGAGGATGGTGCGGCGCTCCAACGGCGACTTCTTCCAGTGCAGCTCGATGCGCGGCACGCCGGCACGGTCGACATCGGTCTTCGACAATTCGATATGGTTCGAGGCCAGCGGCGCCTGTTCCCAGGCGACGTAGAGCTGGGCGGCGCAGCGCAGGTTCTGGCTGAGCTGGTAGGCGACCCATTCGGCGGCCTCGGGCGCGGTGCAGGCAAGGTCGGCAATCAGGCTCTTGACGCCGGCATAGGGCGTCTCGATCAGGCGTATGCCGAAATTCATGATCTGCAGCCGCTCCATGGCGGCGAGCGTCGGCGAGAAGAACGCCTCGTTGACGGCATCGACCTCGAACTCGCTGTAATCGGCCAGGATGGCATTGCCGCCCTCGAAGGTCGGGTGCTCCATCCAGTAGCGGCCAAGTGCCGTGGCGTTCGGCACCACGCCGCCATTCGAGCGCTGGTTCGACCATAGAAGCAGCCGCGAATTCTCCAGCCCGCCGGCGCAGACGATGAAATAATCGGCGCTGAAGGCGCCGGCATCCTTGCCGTTCGACCACAGCCTGGCGCCGGTCACTCGCTTGCCGTCGCCGGCAAGTTCGGTGGCATAGGTGTTGAGGACGAGCGCTATGTTCTTGCTCTTGTCGAGTTCGTCGGAGAATTTCTCGCCAAAGCGCACGGCCGGGCTCTTGATCAGCTGCACCCAGCGTATGTCGTCTGAAATCGGCACATCGGGCTTGAAGTCGGGAAGCTCGAGTATGTCGTGCACCTCGGACAGATAGGGCTCGATGTCGGTCCGGGCGATTGGCCAGCCGGTGTCCGGCGCCCATGCCTTGGGCTCAAAGTCCTGCTTGTCGAGCACGCGGCACCAGCCGGCCCAGTGGTTCGACGACCCGCCCATGAAGCGCAGCCGGGTGATGTCGAGATCGAAATATTGATCGCCGACCGTGGAGCCGCGGTAGAAATCCTGCGACTCGTCGCTGAATTCGCGTGCGCCGGCCTCCAGCACCACGACCGGAATGCCGGCGGCGCCGAGCTTTCTGGCAATGGTGGTGCCGGCCGGCCCGGAGCCGAGAATGCAGACCTTGGGCTTGAAATCCGAGGCTCGAAACGCCTCATAGCTGTCGAAGATCATGCCAGGTCGCTCCGCTTCAGGATCCAGCCATTGACCACGACGATCTCGTCGGGATCGGCCGGGGGGCGGTCGCTGTCAGGCAGCTTGCGAAAAAGCTGTAGCGCCGGCATCGCAATCAGCGCCTGCACGATGGTGCGGCGCGATATTTTCCTGATGAACAAACTCATGACACGTCTCTGGATGGGGGCTTCGATCCACGCATAGCGTTCCCTGAACGGCACACGTACCGGCCAGACATGCCATTCCCGTGCCAAGCCTTGCGTGTAAACGAGTTACAACCCGGTAAACGGCGCAGTTGCGTGGAAACAATGTCGGCGAACCGTTAACAGCCCCACCACCAACACCTCAGGCAGCTTCGGAAATATCCCGGTCTAGGATCGACAAATTGCGGCCGCGGTGCTTGGCCTCGTAGAGCCGGCGGTCGGCGGCGCGCATCAGGTCCGAGACATCGGCATCTTGCGCACAGGTGATGCCGCCGATCGAGACGGTCAGCGGCACCGTGCGCTCGTCGACCGGACGAAAGCGGACCAGCTCGACTTCACGGCGGATGCGCTCGGCCACGCGCCGGGCTTCGGCTTCCGTAGCGCCGACCAGGAAGGCGCCGAACTCCTCACCGCCAATGCGGCCGAGCACGTCGCCGCTGCGGACGCCGCGCTCGATGGCGCTGGCGATCAACACCAGTGCGTCATCGCCGGTCAGATGGCCGAAACTGTCGTTGATCGCCTTGAAATGGTCGGCGTCGATGATCAGCAGCGCGCCGCGATCGGATTTGCGCCGCGAGCCGTCCAACGCGGCAAAGAAGCTCTCGCGGTTGAGCATGCCGGTCATGTCGTCGCGGCTCGCCTTCGCCGACAGGCGCCGATGCGCGGCGGCGAGCTGGGCATGCGCGCGGGCGAGATCGCGATGCGCGTTTTTCAGTCGGTCGCTCTGCCAGAAGGTGCTGGCGCAGGCGATCCAGGCGAGCGCCAGCGGGCACACCGTCGATGTCAGCCAGACAGTGCGGTCGACCGGAAAACCCATGGCGGGAACGATGATCAGCGTCAGCAAAAGCGAGATGGCTACCGAGCCGAATGCGACCGCGGCGGACTTTAAGACTATGCGACTCATCGCTGGCTCCCACTGAACCGTCTCTGTGCCAGCAAGCCCTGAAGGCCACCTTTCCGTGATGGCTAAAATTTGAATGGTGAGCCCATTTTTACAACTCTAGATGCACATAGGTTGTGGATAAGCTCTACATCAGAAAGGGGTTCGAACGGCAGATATTTCATGCCATAAGGACGCCATGACCACGCTGCCCGATCCCGCCCGCTTCGCCCATGTCACCGACTGGGTGTTCGACCTCGACAACACGCTTTATCCGCACCATTCGAATCTGTTTTCGCAGATCGACGTCAAGATGACGGCCTATGTCGGAGAACTGCTCACGCTGCCGCGCGAGGAAGCGCGCAAGCTGCAGAAGGAACTCTATCTCGAATATGGCACGACGCTGAACGGGCTGATGACGCGTCATGGCATCGACCCCGACGACTTTCTCGAAAAGGTGCATGATATCGACTATTCGTGGCTGGTGCCGGATCCGGTGCTGGGCACCGCAATCCGCCAGCTGCCCGGCCGCAAGTTCATCTTCACCAATGGCGACCGCAGGCACGCCGAGCGCACCGCGCGCCAGCTCGGCATACTCGACCATTTCGACGACATTTTCGATATCGTCGCCGCCGGGCTGACGCCGAAGCCGTCGCGGCAGACCTATGAGAAGTTTGCCGAACTGCACGCCGTCACCGGACACAATGCGGTGATGTTCGAGGATCTCGCCCGCAACCTCGAGGTGCCGAAATCACTGGGCATGACCACGGTGCTGGTGGTGCCGCGCAATTTCGAGCCGACCTTTGCCGAGATCTGGGAACGCGATCCGGCCAATGAGGACGACGTCGATTTCGTCACCGACGATCTGGCGACGTTTCTGACGGGGATAGTGGAGGGAATTGAGGAATTGAGGAGCTGAAGAATTGAAGAACTGGTGAAAGGAAGACCGATCCGGACCTCCTTTTCCTCAATTCTTCATCTCCTCAATTCCCGGTTCCCCTACTCCCCCAACTTGTAGAAGCGGCTGATGATCCCCCAGGCCTCGTCGGCGGTGTCGACAAAGTCGATGATATCCTGGTCGCCGGGCGTGATGGTGCCTTGTTCGGCCAGGAAATCGAGGTCGATCGCGCGCTGCCAGAAGGCCTTGCCGAACAGGATCACCGGCACGCGTTCCATGCGGCCGGTCTGGATCAGCGTCAGCGTCTCGAAGAACTCGTCCATGGTGCCGAAGCCGCCCGGAAACACCGCGACGGCCTTGGCGCGCATCACGAAATGCATCTTGCGGATGGCGAAATAGTGGAAGTTGAAGCACAGCTCCGGGGTCACATAGGCGTTCGGCGCCTGCTCGTGTGGCAGGACGATGTTGAGGCCGATCGACGGCGCGCCGACATCGTCGGCGCCGCGATTTCCCGCCTCCATGACGCCTGGGCCGCCACCGGTGACGACGACGAATTCGCGGTAGTAGGACGTGGCCGATTGCTGTGAGCAGAGGCGGGCGAATTTGCGCGCCTCCTCGTAGTATTTGCTGTTTTCCTCGAGGTTTTTCTTCTGCGTCTCGTTCTTGGCGGCCCAGGCCTCGCCGCCGGGCTCGGGAATACGCGCGCCGCCGAACAGGATGACCGTCGAGCGGATGCCGCGCTCGGCCAGGATCATTTCGGGCTTCAAGAGCTCAAGCTGCAAGCGCACAGCGCGCAATTCCCGGCGCGTCATGAAGTCGGGATCGTTCCAGGCCAGCCGGTAGGTTTCGGCGCGCGTCTGCGGCGTGTCGGGAACGCTTTTCGAGCGCTCCAGATCCTCGTCCGAATGCGGCAGCGGCGTCCATCCCGCCTTTTCCATAGGAGTCATATGCTTCTACCCGTCCCAACAGTTCACTTGCGCCGTCCCATGGCGCACGCGCGATTGACCCCCAATACGCCTTAACATAGGGTCCGCGCGACTTTCAAAACAAGGTTAAGGCCGACGGCCTTAACAGCGTGGTAACGGAGCGAATTCATGTCGAAGCCTGATCTGGCCAGCCTCGAAAAGACGATCGAGAAGGCCTTCGAGGAGCGCGACACGATTTCGACCGCGACCCGGGGCGAAACGCGCGACGCCATCCAGTCCTCACTCGACCTGCTCGACCGTGGCACCGTGCGCGTTGCCGAGCGCCAGGCCGATGGAAAATGGCATGTCAACCAATGGCTGAAGAAGGCGGTGCTGCTCTCGTTCCGGCTCTATCCGATGGAGATCATCAAGGGCGGCCCCGGCCAGGCGGTCTGGTGGGACAAGGTGGCGTCGAAGTTCGACGGCTGGAGCGCGGTCGATTTCGAGAAGGCAGGCTTCCGCGCCGTGCCGTCTTCGATCGTGCGCCGCTCGGCCTATGTCGCGCCGGGCGCGGTGCTGATGCCGTCCTTCGTCAATGTCGGCGCCTATGTCGATAGCGGCACCATGGTCGACACCTGGGCCTCGGTCGGCTCCTGCGCCCAGATCGGCAAGAATGTGCACCTCTCGGGCGGCGTCGGCATCGGCGGGGTGCTGGAGCCGATGCAGGCCGGCCCGACCATCATCGAGGACAATTGCTTCATCGGCGCGCGCTCCGAAGTGGTCGAGGGCTGCATCGTGCGCGAAGGCTCGGTGCTCGGAATGGGTGTGTTCATCGGCCAGTCGACCAAGATCGTCGACCGCGCCACCGGCGAAGTGTTTTATGGCGAGGTGCCGCCTAATTCGGTCGTCGTCGCCGGCTCGATGCCGGGCAAGGCCTTTCCGAACAACGAGCCGGGCCCTGGCCTCTACTGCGCCGTCATCGTCAAGCGCGTCGATGCCAAGACCCGGTCGAAAACCTCGATCAACGAACTGCTGCGTGATTGATCCTGTCCGAGCAACCAGAGCGCTCCAGATTGCCCAACACACCACCACTTCCCTGGCTTTTCTTCAGCCTCTCAGGGCGCGTCAGCCCAAGTGCCTACGTGCTCGCCGGGCTGCTGCTGGTGCTTGCACAGTTTTTCCCGCTCTACCAGTTGTCGAGACTGGAACCCGGCACCGCAACCAGCCAGAACTGGGCACTTGTGTTCTGGGTCGTTTTGCTCATCTCGACATGGTCGAGCTTTGCGGTAACCGCAAAGCGGTTTCATGATTTCGGCAAGCCGACTTATTACGCATTGATCTCTCTTATCATCGGCCCCATTCTTCTCATCGTTCTAGCGTGTTTCCGCGGTGACCCCGGTCCGAACCGCTACGGCAAACGCAGCAACGCGCCGGCTGAACCATGAGCGCCGACCGGATATCTCGCCATGCGCTACCGCACGCTTGATCCGAAACTGATCATCGACACCGCCGAGCGGCTGGAAGAGCGCGTCGCCGAGCGTTTTCCCGATGCCGGCCTGCGCGGCGTCGCCGCCGAACTGGTGTCGCTGTCGCGCGACCTGGCCAAGGCGGCGCAGGCGCTGGAAGCGCCGATCTGGTGGCTGCGCGGCGCCATCGTCGCCGCTGTTGCCGCCGGCGCGCTGATCTTCCTATTCGTCGGCACCATCCTGCCGCTCATCCATATCTCGCAGGCCGACGATGCGGTGCAGTCGGTGCAAGGCATCGAAGCCACGATCAACATGATGATCCTTGCCGTGCTCGGCCTGCTGGCGCTGATCCGCACCGAGGAGCGCATCAAGCGCAAGCGGGTGTTTCGCCAGCTGCATGGGTTGAGATCGCTGATCCATGTCATCGACATGCACCAGCTGACCAAGGATCCGGCAGCATTGTCCGCCAATTTCAGGCCGACCGCGCATTCGCCGGCTCGCATCACCAATGCCGCCGACCTGGCGCGCTACCTCGACTATTGCTCGGAAATGCTGTCGATCACCGGCAAGATCGCGGCGCTGTTTGCGCAGTCCGTCAATGACGATGTGGTCATCGACGGCGTCAACGACGTCGAGAACCTGGCGTCCAACCTGTCGCGCAAGATCTGGCAGAAGATCACGCTGATCGAGAACCACCCGGCGGCGCAGCCCGTGCCGGCGCCAGGCCCGGCGAGCAAAGCGCCGGCTCCGAGGCGCGCACCAAAGCTGTGACGCGGCGGGCCCACGCGCCTGTTTTCGGGCTATGCGGGCCAAGGCCCGAGGCTCGCGGCAAGTAGACTATCCAGTGACGGCTTCCGGCGTCAGCCCGGGTGAGCCGCGCTTTTCCCGCTCGGCCTGCCGCACCAGCGCGGTGACCCGCTTCAGCAGAGGCGCCGGCGTGCCGGCCTTTTCGGCGAGGCTCAGGACGGCCCCCTGCAGGTCACCGATCTCGGTCGGCCGACCGCGCTGGAGGTCGTCCCACATCGACGAGCGCGCCTGCGGGTCGATGGCGAGCATGCGGCGGGCGACCAGCCGGAACAGCCAGTCCGGCAGCCGGAGCAGCTTCGGCAGCAGGCCGGGACGCAAGCCGCCGATCCGCGCCGGCGCGATATGTAACGCCTTCATCGCCGCCAGGGCCTCGTCGATCTGACCGGCCAGGATCCGCCGCCAGCGGCGGTCGGCAAGTTCGCTCGCCAGCGGCAGGCCGGACAAGGCGACAAGCGCGTTGTTGAGGTTGATCAGCAGCTTGCCCCACTGCACGGCCTTCATATCGGCACGCGTTTCCACGCCAAGCCCTTCGACATCGAGAAGGCCGGCAAGCCCGGCCATACCGTCTTCGATCATCACCTTGCCGTCGCTGGCGCGATGCAGGTGAAGCGGCAAATTGCCTACGGCCGACTGGACGACATTGAACGACACCATGCCGGCGAGCACAGTCCGGCCACCGAGCCCGGCGCGTAACCGGTCGGCATTGCCGACGCCGTTCTGCAGGCTGACCACCACGACATCGCCGCGCGCATGTCCGGCAACAAGCGACGCCATCTCCTCGGTAGCGCCGTTCTTGACCGTCACCAGCACCACGTCGGCGCTGGCGAGGGCAGCGGCGGGATCGGTGGTGACGGACTCCGGCCGGATGGATCGGTCGCGACCATCGAGATCGGTGATGCGCAGGCCACCGCCCAGCAAGGCCGCCGCTATGCCTGGCCGCGCCAAAAACACCACCTTGCGTCCGGCCAGCGCCAGGCAACCGCCGACATAGCAGCCGATGCTGCCGGCGCCGGCAATGACGATGGTCTTTTCGGCGTTGGCCATGCGATTATCTCGTGTTGGCCTGCACTATACGACAGGAAAACCATAATGTCGGCGGCAGGATCGGTCATCATCTCTGGCCGTGACAGGCCTTTCGCTTTCGACTATCGCTTTGCCCATGAAACTGCCGACCGATCCCGCCGCCAACCTCGCGACCCTCATACGCTGCGCCTCCGTAACGCCCGCCGAGGGCGGCGCGCTGGCTGCCCTGGAAGGCATGCTGAAGCCGCTCGGCTTTTCCGTCGAACGCCCTGTGTTTTCCGAACACGGCACCCCCGACATCGAGAACCTCTACGCGCGCCGCTCCGGTAATGGGCCGCATCTGATGTTTGCCGGCCATACCGACGTGGTGCCGGCGGGCGACGAGGCGTCGTGGACGCATCCGCCCTTTGCCGCTGAGATCGCCAAGGGCGAGATGTACGGCCGCGGCGCCGTCGACATGAAGGGCGGCATTGCCTGTTTCATCGCTGCCGTGGCGCGCCATGTCGAGAACAAGGGTGGTCCGAAAGGCTCGGTCTCGCTGCTGATTACCGGCGACGAGGAGGGGCCGGCCATCAACGGGACGACAAAACTGCTCGACTGGGCGGCGGCCAGGGGCGAGAAATGGGACGCCGCGATCGTCGGCGAGCCCACCAATCCGGACACGCTCGGCGACATGATCAAGATCGGCCGGCGTGGCTCGATGTCGGGCAGTGTCACGGTCAACGGCCGCCAGGGCCATGTCGCCTATCCATTGCTCGCCGACAATCCGGTGCGCGGCCTGATCAGCCTGGTCGACGCCTTGCTGTCGCCCGTCTTCGACAAGGGCACGAAGGATTTTCAGCCGACCAATCTGGAAGTGACCTCGATCGATGTCGGCAACCCCGCGACCAATGTTATTCCGGCCAAGGCGACAGCCACCTTCAACATCCGCTTCAACGACACATGGACTGCCGAGACGGTGCAGGCCGAGATCCATAACCGCCTCGACCAGGCGGCGAAGCGCAAGAAATACCGGACCGGCAAGACGCCGGTCGACTACGAGTTGATCTGGCGCGACCGGCCGAGCCATGTCTTCCTGACGCGCGACGACAAGCTGATCGGGACGCTGCGCGGCTCGATCAAGGCGACGGTCGGCAAGGAGCCGGCGCTGTCCACCTCGGGCGGAACCTCGGATGCGCGTTTCATCAAGGACTATTGCCCGGTGGTCGAGTTCGGCCTGGTCGGCAAGACCATGCACATGGTCGACGAGCGCGTCGCACTGGCCGACCTCGAGACGCTGACCCAAATCTACCAGCGCTTCATCGATGACTGGTTCGAGCAGGGCTGATCATGCTTTCGGTTGACGAGACCTCTTCATCGCTTAACGGCGCCTGGCGGCTGATGCTCGGAAAGGCCGACGGCTTGCGGCTGCTCGACCTGTCGGCGGACGGCTTCTGGAATTCCTTCTTCTCCATCGTCGTCGCCGCGCCGGCGATGATCGTCGGCTGGGTCGGCACGGCCAACGAGATCGGCGATCCCAATGCGTTCGCGGGCCGGCTGGGCATGTTGATTCGCCTGGCGACCGTCGACCTCGGCTCGTGGCTGCTGCCCCTGGTTGTGCTTGCCCTGGTCGCATCGCGCGCCGGCATCGGCGACCGCTTCGTCCACTATGTCGTCGCCAGCAACTGGGCGTCGGCGATCACTGCCTGGATGCTGCTGCCTTCAGCGCTGATCAGGCTTTTCCTGCCGTCTGGCAACCCGGTTGCCGAATTGGTGTGGCTGGTTCTGGTGGTGCTGTCGCTGGTACTCTCCTGGCGGATGACCAACGCCGCGATCGGCAAGGGCGCGGCTGTCGGCAGCGCCGTGTTCGCAGGCATGTTGGTGGTGTCTCTGGCCGTCTTGTTCGGCCTGGTGGCGCTGCTCGGCATCACTGTGCCGACCGCCGCTCCGGCTTAGAACTTTTCCGGATAGTCTACACCGACGAGAAAAAGCCCGTCGGGCGGCGCCACCTGGCCGCAGGCGGCGCGGTCTTGTGCAGCGAGCGCGGCCTTGAGGTCGGCGGCGGTCCAGCCGCCGTCGCCGACGCGTTTCAGCGAACCGACCATGGAGCGCACCTGGTTGTGCAGGAAAGAGCGCGCCGAGGCCCTGACTTCGATCAGGTCGCCCTGGCGGCTTACATCGAGCCGCTCCAGCGTCCGCACCGGACTATTGGCCTGGCATTGCGTCGAGCGGAAGGTGGTAAAGTCATGTCGGCCGAGCAGGACTTTCGCCGCTTCGTGCATGGCGTCCGCATCGAGCCGCTTCGGCACCCACCAGACCTTGCCCTTTTCCATCGCTGCAGGCGCGCGCCGGTTGAGGATGCGGTAGAGATAGTGCCGTCCGGTGGCCGAGAAACGGGCGTCGAACTCATTGGGGACAACCGTGGCCTGCAGGATGGCGATGCGCGCGCCTGCCGCCTGCAGGTGCGCGTTGACGGCGTCGCGCACCTTGTCGTTTGGCCATGCCTTGGCGAGGTCGACATGCGCCACCTGGGCGGTCGCATGCACGCCGGCGTCGGTGCGGCCGGCGGCGCGTATCCGCACCGCCTCACCGCAAAATTTCTCGATCGCCTGCTCTATCGCCTGCTGCACCGAAGGCTGATCCGCCTGGTGTTGCCAGCCGGCGAAGAGGCTGCCGTCATATTCGATATCGAGACGAAAACGCGGCATACACCCTTCGTTCAGGCGGCGAGTGCGGTAAAGGCCTGGGCGTAGACCAGTTTGCCTTTTTCGGGTGCGTCACCCCAGGCCAGCGCCTGCAGCGCTTCGCCCTGATATTCGCTCTCGAACTTTTCGGCGCGCGCATGGCTGTAGCCGAAGCGGCCGTAATAGGCCGGATCGCCCAACACAACGGCGAGCGTCTCGCCGCCATCCCTGAGGCGGATATGCGCCTCGCGGATCAGCGCACCGCCAATGCCCGAGCCGTGGAACGAAGGTTCCACCGCCAACGGCGCCAGCGCCACGGCTGCGAACTGCTTGCCGCCGTTCTGGACGAACAGCCTGGAAAACAGGATGTGGCCGACCACCTGGCCGTCTTCTTCCGCCACCAGTTCGACAACGGCGTCGCCGCCGGTGACCAGAGCGTCGACCAGCCCGGCCTCCGCCTGCTGGCCGAATGCGTGTTCCTCGACCAGGCGTATGGCCTCGCGGTCCCGCGGCGTCGCGCCGCGTATCGACATCATGCTCATGAGAACTTCATTCCTTTTTCGATCTTGGCCCCGCGCAGAAACTCCTGCGCGGCAGCAGGCTTTCCGCCCGCCCGTTGAACTTCGACCAGCCTGACCGCGCCCGACCCGCAGGCGACCGTCAGCCGGTCATCGAGAATTCCTCCCGACTCGCCCATGCTTTCAGAAAGCGTACCTTCAGAAAGCGTCGAGCGAAGCAGTTTCAGCCGTTCCGTGCGGCCGCCGATGTCGGCCTCGCACCAGGCGCCCGGGAATGGCGACAGGCCGCGAATGTGATTGTGGACCTCCGCAGCCGGGCGCGTCCAGTCCACACGTGTCTCCGGCTTATCGATTTTCCTGGCGTAGGTCACCCCGTCAGCCGCCTGCAAAGTCGATGCCAGGGTATTTGTCTCCAATCGGGACAGCGCTTCCACCATCAGCGTGGCAGCAATATTCATCAAGCGGTCGTGCAGATCGCCGGCCGTCATGTCGGGCTCTATGGCGCATTTTTCAACCAGTGCCACCGGACCGGTGTCCAGGCCCTCTTCCATGCGCATCACCATCATGCCGGTTTCGACGTCGCCGGCCATAATGGCTCGCTGGATGGGAGCTGCACCACGCCAACGCGGCAAAAGCGACGCGTGGCCATTGAGGCAGCCGAGGCGCGGAGCCTCCAGAATACCCTTCGGCAACAGCAAACCATACGCGACGACGACCGCGACATCGGCACGCAACGCATGGAAAGCAGCTTGCTCGGCCTCGCCCTTCAGCGACAGCGGCGTGCGCACTTCGATGCCCAGCCGCTCAGCCTCGCGCTGCACCGGCGACGGTGTCAGCTCCAGCCCGCGGCGGCCCGCGGCGCGCGGCGGCTGGGTGTAGACGGCTGCTATCTCGTGCCCGGCCTCGGCAATCGCGCGCAGCACCGGCACCGAAAACTCCGGCGTGCCCATGAAGATGACGCGAAGCGGCATCTTCCCTATCCCACCAGCTTGCCCGGCGCCTTGTCCTTGGCGAGCTTCTTGAACTTCTTGACCACCATGTCGCGCTTCAGCTTCGAGATGTGGTCGATGAACAGCACACCGTTGAGATGGTCGATCTCGTGCTGCAGGCAGGTCGCCATCAGGCCTTCGGCCTCGATCTCCTGCAGCTTGCCGTCGCGGTCGAGATATTTCACGCGCACCGAGGCGGGACGCTCGACCTCGGCGTAATAGTCCGGGATCGACAGGCAGCCTTCCTCGTAGACCGAGCGAGCGTCGGCGCTTTCGAGGATTTCGGGATTGATGAAGACATGCGGCGCCGGCGGCTCGTCTTCCTTGGCGAGGTCGATGACCAGCATGCGCAGCGGCTCGCCGATCTGGATTGCGGCCAAGCCGATGCCCGGCGCATCATACATCGTCGCCAGCATGTCGTCGGCCAGTTTGCGCAAAGGCGCGTCGACGCGTTCGACCGGTTTGGAAACCTGGCGCAGGATAGGATCGGGAAGGATGATGAGCGGCTTGATCGACATGGCGCCTCACCTAAAACGTCGCAGGAGAAGCGTCAACCGGTGCGAATCGGTCTCGTTCACGTTTTGATCTGTGCCAGGTCTGCGAATCGGCTATGCTGGCGGGATGAACGACCTGAGCACCATCCTTTCCGAACCCGTTGCCCGGCTTGGCGCCACGACGATCACGCTCGGCCATGCACTGGCCCTCGGCGCGCTGGTGTTTCTCGGCCTGTTCCTGGCGCTTGTCGTGGCGCTGTGGCGATCGGCCAAGGCGCGCACCATCGCCGCGGCGGAAGCTGCCGACCACGCCCGCGACGCCGAGGCGCGGATGGCCGGCATTTTGCAAAGCCAGGCCGAGATGCAGGGCCGCATGGGCGCCATCGCCGACGTGTTCGGCGCAAGGCAGGCCGAACTCAACCAGTCGATCGGCCAGCGCCTCGACGCCATGACCGGCAGGCTCGGTCAAACCATGACCGAACAGACCAAATCGACGCATGAGAGCCTCGCCAAACTGCAGGAACGGCTGGCGGTCATCGACACCGCGCAAGGCAACATTCAGTCGCTGGCCGGCCAGGTCGTGCAATTGCAGGCGATCCTGTCCAACAAGCAGACGCGCGGCGCCTTCGGCCAGTCGCGCATGGAGGCGATCGTCGCCGACGGCCTTCCGATGGGCGCCTACGAGTTCCAGGCAACGCTGTCAAACGGCAGCCGTCCCGACTGCCTGGTCAGGATGCCGAACGGTGCGCCGCAGCTTGCCATCGACGCCAAGTTTCCGCTGGAAGCCTGGAACGCCATCCGCGCCGCCGATGGCGCCGAACAACAGAAGATCGCGGCCCAGGCTTTCCGCCGCGACATCGAAATTCACGTCCGCGATATCTCGGAAAAATACCTGATCCAGGGCGAGACGCAGGACACCGCCTTCATGTTCGTGCCGTCGGAATCGGTGTTCGCCGAAATCCACGAGAATTTCGACGCCGTGGTCCAGAAGGCGCACCGGGCGCGTGTCATCATCGTCTCGCCGTCGCTTTTGATGCTGTCGATCCAGGTCATCCAGGCCATCCTCAAGGACGCCCGCATGCGCGAACAGGCGCATCTGATCCAGGGCGAGGTGATCCGGCTGATGGAAGACGTCGCGCGCGTCGACGAACGCGTGCGCCGGTTGCAGACGCATTTTGGCCAGTCGGCCAAGGATATCGACGAGATACTGGTGTCGACGTCGAAGGTGACCAAGCGCGGCCAAAAGATCGAAGCGCTGGAGTTTGGCGAAAGCGAAGCCGAAGTGCGCGGTGGCGGACCCGCCAAGGCCGAAGCCGGGGTGCGGGTGGCGGATTCCAAGACGGGGCAGCTCAGGCTGCGTGTCGTCGAAGGCGACGATTAAAGCGCGTCGCGCTGAACGGATTCATACGACGCGCTTTAAAAGTCTTTGTTTTGATGCATGTCGTTGTCCCAGAACCGCGGCACACTTCTGGGCGCCATGCATTAGACCGTAGCCACGATCACGTGCGCCTGGATCTTGGCCGCAACCTCGCCGCTGCCGTGTCTGGCTGCAATCACGGACGCGGCGTGATCGGTTGCGGCTTCCAGTTTTCCTCTAGCCTCGATTTCGTTGCGAAGCGGAGTTCCCTGGCAATAGGCAACCGCCGGAAGGCGCGGCGAGGAGGCACGGCTTTGTTCGGCCCTCGTGTCGATCACCACACGGGAGAAACCTGCGGCTTCCAACTCGCCGCGGATCAATGCAATGTCATTGTAGCCGTGCGGCGTGCGGGCGAGAAAGCGGGGCGGATCGTTCGGAAAAATCTCCGCAAGAGCATTCGTCACATCATTGGCGAATACATTCTCTTCGATGCGATCCCACACGTTGAACAGGAAATGGCCGCCGGTCTTCAGGACCCGCTTTGCTTCGCGATAGCCGGCGGCTCGGTCGGGAAAGAACATCGCGCCGAACTGACAGCAAACGAGATCGAAAGCCGCATCTTCGAACGGCAGCGCCAGAGCATCCGCCTGACGCCATTGTATGCGACTGTCGGGAGCTTGTCGCGAGGCCGCGTAGTCGAGCATAGGCTGGTTGAGGTCGGTCACGACATAGCTTGCGCCAGGGGACAGTTTTGGCGCCAATGCGCGGGTAACAACGCCGGTGCCGGCGGCGACTTCCAGGACGGCGCCGGGCGACAAGGACGCTGCCCGTCGTGCCAAATCCGCGGCGAACGGCTCGAAGATCAGCGGCACCATGTAGCGGTCGTAGTTTTCCGGAATCGAGCCGGCAAACACTTTGTCCGTTTCCGACATTGCTATCCCCCGCCATCCGTTTGATGGCTAGCCTAGCACATTATTGGCTGGTTTGGGCCGCGCTTAACCGGGAGGCAGGTGCTACTGCGCCTCTACGATGCTTACGCCCTCGAATTCCGGAAGCCAGTGCAGGGCCGATCGGTGCCATTTCTGTTGGGTCGGAACGAGATCCTCGCGTTGCCGCGCGGTCCCCGCCCTGATCCCATAGACCTTCGGCCCGTCGCCAACCGACGTTGCGTAAAGATGCGAACCGCAGTCGCCGCAGAACGCCTGGGCACGCTTGGCGCCGCTCGATCCCGTATTGATATAGACCTTCGGTGTGCCCTTTGTGATCCTATAATGATCCTCAGGCGCGGGAACAGTGACACGAAAGGCGGTGCCGGTCAGTTGCTGGCAGTCGGTGCAATGACAGATAGAGGTCTTTTCCGGGTCGACCTCTGCTTCATAAGTTATGGCGCCGCAATGGCACCCACCATCGATTTTCATGGTTGATTCTCCGAAATCCGTCGGGTGATCTTAGCGGGACCAGGCGATGGGGCCAACGGTGGACTGCTGGTCCAGAACTAGTCCGACGCTGCCTCGACCTGCTTGCGCCGGTGCTCCCAGGTTCCGGTCGTCTGCGGCTTGACGAACAGCCTGGTGATCTCCGGCATTTCTTTTTTCAAGAGCGCCTCGATGCGCTCGACACAGGCTTCGATCTCAGGCGCCGTCAGATGGTCCTCGAATTCGATGCTCAGCCCAGCGACGATCTGTCGAGGGCCGAGATGGACGGTGAGAACGCCGTTGGCCCGCTGCACTGCCGGATCCTGCTGGGCGATGGCCAGCACCTTGGCCTGCACTTCCGGCGAGGCCGGCTCACCGATGAGCAATCCCTTGCTTTCGCGCGCCAGAAAGATGGCGGTGGCGCCGAGGATCATCGCGATGCCGATCGAGGCGACGCCGTCGAGTTCGGGCATGTCGAGGAGTTCGGCCGCCAATATGCCGGCGAAGGCGACGAACAGACCGAGCAGGGCGGCGCTGTCCTCGAACAGGATCGTGTAGACGCTCGGATCCTTGCTCGATTGCACGGCCTGCAGCCAGCCTTGCTTGCCCTTCTGCTGGCGGAACTCCTTCAGCGCCACGTACCAGGAGCTGCCCTCGAACAGCATTGAGAGGCCCAGCACAATGTAGTTGATTTTGGGATTGGCGACCGGCTCAGGCGCCATGATGTGGACGACGCCTTCATAGAAGGACACGCCGGCGCCGAGCGCGAATACGAGCAGGGCGACAATGAAGCTCCAGAAATACAGCTCGCGGCCATGGCCGAGCGGATGCGTGCGGTCCGGCGGACGGGCGGCGCGGTGCATGCCGTAGAGCAGCAGCCCGCCATTGCCGGTATCCACCAGCGAGTGCACGCCTTCCGACAGCATCGCCGAGCTGCCGGTGAAGAAGGCGGCGACGAATTTGGTAACAGCAATAGCTAGATTACCGGCGAGCGCCGCGTAGATGACCGTCTTCGACCCGCCATGTGCTGCCATGCTGGCCCTCCAAGGAACCTGATGTAACGCCCCTGAGCTCCACAGGCATCACAACGCACGAATCGCCCGGTCGTTCAGGGTCTTGTAGGCCAGCTTGCGGAAAGACGCCCCTATTCGATGATCTCGTCCGTCCACACCTTGAAACCGGCCAGCGTGCCCGGTCCGAAGATGTGGGTCAGCGGCACGTCGGCGGCGTCGCGACCCGACGCGATCAGGATGCGGCCGATGCGTGGCGAATTGTTGCGCGGGTCAAAGACATGCCAGCGGCCACCGAGATAGACCTCCATCCAGGCTGCGAAATCCATGCTCGCCCAAGGTTTGGGCAGGCCGATGTCGCTGATATAGCCGGTGCAGTAGCGGGTCGGGATGTTTAGCGCACGGCAGAAGGTGACGGCGAGGTGGGCAAAGTCACGGCAGACGCCGCTTTGCTCGCGATAGGCTTCCGCCGCGGTGCGGGTCGGCCGCGCATTGCCGTAGCTGAAGACGATGTGGTTGTGGACGAAGTCGCAGACCGCCTGGACGCGCGCAATGCCAAGCGGCGTATGCCCGAACAGCCGCCAGGCTTCGCTGGCCAGCAGATCGCTCTCGCAAAAGCGGCTCGGCAACAGGAAGAGCAATGTGTCCGACGGCAGATCGCGCACCTCGTGCTGCCAGGCCATCAGGTCGCCCATCTCGAACGTGCCGGGGTCGCGGATTACCGAATCGGTGCCGAAGGTGAAGCGACCGGGCGGGGCAACGAAACGGTTGCACCAATTGCCGAAACTGTCGCGGTAGCTCTGGATCGGCACCGGCGGGTTGGAGGTCAGGAAATCCGGGCGCTCGAGATCGGAGGCCCTGGAGTAGTGGACGTTGAGCATCGCGATCAGCGGCGTTTCCTGCGGAAAATCGAAACTCATCTCGCTGCCGATGCGGATTCGCATTGTCGTCCTGACCGCACTGCCTGATCATCGCCGGGCGAAGGCATGGCCGATGCTGCAGTGCGAAGACAACCATGGCACGGACCGCAATGGTTTACGAGCAAATTAGAAACCGGTTGAAAGCGGCCCGCGGCGCCGGCGACGGACGCCAGCCCTCTTGCAGTCCGGCGTTTCTCTTGTTTCACTTGGCCTCCCAGCAACTGGAGGAACGAATCATGGCTAAAGGTGCGATGAAGGCGGGCAAGGAAGCTCGCAAGCCGAAAAAAGACGCCAAGAAGCCCGCCGCGGCTCCGGCGCTGAAGGCGCCGCCCGTGAAGGCGATGAGGCTCAAGGAAAAGTAAGCCCGCCTTAGGTCGTCAATATCTTGGGACGGCTGAGATCCGGGCAAACCGTTTCGGCGCAGATTTTGACACCGGCGGCATGAACGATGCTGCCGGTGTTTTGTTGATCGGACCGGCGCAGCCGCTTATACCGAAGCGGCGAGGACGACCTCGCGCCTTTCTCAAAAGTCCGGCCGGGACGGCCCGCCATGCTCATGGAATGGAGTGCATCCCGATGTCGTGGATTTTTCTGTTTTTCGCTGGTCTGTTCGAAATCGGCTGGGCGATCGGCCTCAAATACACCGACGGCTTCTCGAAGCCGTTGCCGACGGTGCTAACCGTCGCCTCGATGATCATCAGCCTGGGCCTGCTTGGCCTGGCGCTGAAGACGCTGCCCGTCGGCACGGCCTATGCTGTGTGGACCGGCATCGGCACGGTCGGCACGGCGCTGCTTGGCATCTGGCTGCTGGGCGAGCCGGCGACGGCCATCCGGCTCGCCTGCATCGCGCTCATCGTCTGCGGCATTATGGGGCTGAAGCTCGCCGCCTGAGCTCCGAGGCATCAAATCCTTAAATTAGGCAAACGCCATCAGGGCCGCTGCAAGGCGACCCTGATGGCGATCGTTTCGATCGAAGCGTTAGCGGGCGGAGAAGCCCGGAGGCGTCCTGCCGGTACGCTGCTTGCGCGCCGCATAGCGTGCGTCGCGCTTGGCCTTGCGTTCGGCTTCGTCTGCCAGCAAACGGGCAATGCGCTCGTTTTCTTCGGCTTCCTTGATCTTCGCTTCAGCCTGCGCTGCCTCTTCGGCCGCAATACGCGCCGCTTCGGCTGCTGCCTCGCGCTCGGCCTTCTCGACCGCCTCGCGTGCCAGCTTCTCCTGCTTCAGCCTGGCCTTTTCGGCCTCGCGTATTTCGCGAGCCTCAAGAATCGCCTTGCGTTCGGCCTGTTTGGCCAGAACCGCAGGATCATCAGCCGCCGGCTTCGACTTGAAGCGCTCCAGAAGCGCCTTCTTTGCCTCGTTCGCGGCATTGCGCCGCTCGAAAATGTCTTTTTCCCTGTAGATAGCCAAGTCCACTTCCCTGAAGTCAATTCGCGACGCTTACATACGCGCGAAAACCGAGAGTTCAAGCGCCAAAACGGTATGCCAGCCATGAAAGTTTAGGCTGTTGCAGCCGGGAGACGCGTTTTCCCTGAAACAACGCCGGCCGAAACCGACATGCACTGTTCACCATCCGCCCCTCTGGCGGCCGGGGCGGCTCGCCGCTACCTCTAGCGGCAAATCAGAACATTTGGATGACATGCCATGGAACTCGGTCTCTACACTTTCGCCGACGTCAGCCCGGAGCCCGGCCCCGGCGCGATCGGCCCGCATCAGCGACTACGCAATCTGATCGAGGAGATCGAGCTGGCCGACCAGGTCGGCCTCGACGTTTTTGGTCTGGGCGAACATCACCGCCCCGACTATGCCGCGTCCGCGCCGGTGGTGGCGCTGGCCGCTGCCGCCGAACGCACCAAGCGCATCAAGCTGACCAGCGCGGTCACCGTGCTGTCCTCCGACGATCCGGTGCGCGTTTTCCAGCAGTTCGCAACGCTCGACCTTTTGTCGGGCGGCCGGGCCGAGATCATGGCCGGGCGCGGCTCGTTCATCGAATCCTTCCCGCTGTTCGGCTACAATCTCGAGGACTATGACGAGTTGTTCGCCGAAAAGCTCGATTTGCTGCTGGCCATACGCGACAGCGTCAAAGTCACCTGGTCCGGCAATCTGCGCGCGTCGATCAATGACCGCGGCGTCTATCCGCGGCCGCTGCAGGACAAATTGCCGATCTGGATCGCAATAGGTGGAACGCCGCAATCTGCGGCGCGCGCGGGCGTGCTCGGTTTGCCGCTGGCACTGGCCATCATCGGCGGCGAGCCGGCGCGGTTTGCAGCGCTGTTCGACATTTATCGCGATGCCGCCAGGCGGGCCGGTACCGACCCCTCGGGCCTTGCCACCAGCATCAATGTGCACGGCTTCATCGCCGGCACCACTGAACAGGCGGCCGACGATTTCTATGGCCCGCAGGCCGAAGTGATGAACCGCATCGGCCGCGAGCGCGGCTGGGGCCCGACCTCGCGGGCGCATTTCGATCAGTCGCGTGGTCCGAACGGCGCGCTGTTCGTCGGCGATCCGGAGCAGGTGGCGGAAAAGATCGTCGCCCAGCACAAGATCTTCAACAATGACCGCTTCCTGCTGCAGATGGCGATCGGCGCCATGCCGCACGCCAAGATCATGAAGGCGATCGAACTGTACGGCACCAAGGTGGCGCCGATCGTGCGCAAGGAGACCGCCAAGCCCGGCGTCGCCGTCGCAGCGCCAGCCGCCTGAGCGACGGGCGGCCCGGATTGAGGGCCTTGCCGGCTAACGGAACCTTGGGCTTGCAGAGGCGTTTCCGTCAGGGGAAAGCACCAATTGCGGTGCGCCGCTGAGGGAAAATCATGAAAGCCGAACCCGCCGCTTTGGGTGCTGGCCTTGCCGAGACCGAAGAGGCGAGAGTTGTGGCGCGTGCCGACACGCATCTGATGCGTTCGCTGCTCATCGGGATCTTCCTGTTCATGGCCATCTACGCGCTGTATTTCGCGCGTGCTTTCTTCATGCCGGTCATCCTCGCCTTCCTGCTGACGCTGACGCTGACACCAATCGTGCGCTTCCTGCGCAAGCGCGGCATTCCGGAAGTGGTTTCGGCGACAATGTTGGTCGTGCTGTCGATCTGCGTCTTCGGCGTTGCCGGCTATCTGCTCAGCGGCCCGGTCATCGACCTTCTCAACAACACCTCGTCGATCGGCCAACAACTTACCGAACGGCTGGCGCAATTGCGGCGTCCGCTCGAGAGGATCATGCAGATCTCGCATCAGATCGAACAGATGACGGAGACCTCGCAGGAGCCGGGCATCCAGAAGGTGGCGATGGCGCAGTCCGGCGTCCTGTCGGCCGCCGCCAGCAACGTCCTGTCGGCGGGGACAAGCCTGACCATCATCTTCGTGCTGTCACTGTTCCTGCTGGCGTCAGGCACGATGTTCTATGAGAAGATCATCCAGTCCTTCGCCAGCCTCAGCGAGAAGAAGCGGGCCTTGCGCGTCGTCTATGACGTCGAGCGCGAAATCTCGCATTATCTGCTCACCGTCACCGTCATCAATGCCGGTCTCGGCGCGGTTATCGGCCTTGGCCTGTGGGCGCTCGGCATGCCCAACCCGCTCGTCTGGGGAACGATGGCGGCGCTGCTCAACTTCCTGCCCTATGTCGGCGCGCTGATCACCATCGTGCTGGTCAGCGTCATTGCGATGATCAGCTTCGACTCGATCACCTACGCCCTTTTGGCGCCGGGCTTCGTGCTTTTGTGCGACATCGTCGAAGGCCAGTTCGTTACGCCGATGGTTGTCGGCCGACGCCTCGAGATCAACGCCGTGGCGATCTTCATCGCCATCGCCTTCTGGTCCTGGCTTTGGGGCTTTGTCGGCGCGCTGATGGCGGTGCCGCTGCTGGTCGTCGTCAAAGTGTTCTGCGATCATTTCGATGGCCTCAGCCATGTCGGCAATTTTCTCGCCGCACAGCAGACGGCCGTGGTGGAGGAGGAAGCGGCCGAAGAGAACGGAAAGGCCGCGCCATAAGCTTGCCGCGCCTGTCCGTCATCTCGCATTTGTTGTCTTCAGGCGGAGTGCCTATATCGAGCCGGTCAACCCGGACCCTCCGATGAACGATACCTCCTTCGACCTCGACGCCTATTTCGACCGCATCGGCTATCGCGGCCCGATCGATGCTCCGCTCGGCACGCTGAGCGCGTCGCATCGCCAGCATCCGCAGGCGATCCCGTTCGAGAATATGGACCCGTTGCTTGGCACCAGCTCGACATCCTCATTCCCGACCGCGCCTTCGAAACAAGGGGCAGGCAGTTGAACATCGTAGAGGCTTGAGGCCCATGACCGCACTTTCCGTTCTCGACCTGTCGCCGATCGTCGAAGGCAGCGACGCCTCGCAATCGCTGGCAAATTCGCTCGACCTGGCCCGCCATGCCGAGCGGCTCGGCTACAGGCGCTACTGGCTGGCCGAGCACCACAACATGCCGGGCATCGCCAGCGCGGCGACCGCCGTGGTCATCGCCCATGTCGCCGGCGGCACCAAGACCATCCGCGTCGGCGCCGGTGGCATCATGCTGCCCAACCATGCGCCGCTGGTGATTGCCGAGCAGTTCGGCACGCTGGCGGCACTGCACCCCGGCCGCATCGACCTCGGCCTCGGCCGGGCGCCCGGCACCGATATGGGAACAGCGCGCGCGCTGCGCCGCAATCTCGAGGCGTCAGACAATTTCCCCCAGGATGTCGTCGAGCTGATGGGCTATTTCCAGCCGGCCGCGGAAGGCCAGCGTATCCACGCCGTGCCCGGCGAAGGCCAGAAGGTGCCGGTCTGGATCCTCGGTTCCAGCCTCTATGGCGCGCAGCTCGCCGCCATGCTCGGCCTGCCCTATGCGTTTGCCTCGCATTTCGCGCCGGCCGAACTCGACCATGCGCTGGAGATCTACCGTTCGCGCTTCCAGCCTTCGGAACAGCTGGACAAGCCCTATGTCATGCTCGGCCTCAACGTTTTCGCCGCACCGACCGATGGAGAGGCCAAACTGCTGTTCACCTCGTTGCAGCAGGCCTTCGTCAATCTGCGCACGGGGCGGGCCGGCCGCCTGCCGCCGCCGGTCGAGGGCTATGACCAGACGCTCGAGCCGATGGCAAAAACCATGATTTCGCAGGCGCTGTCCTGCGCCGTCGTCGGCTCTCCCGAAACCGTCCGGCAAGGCATAGACGCGTTCGTGCGCCGCACCGGCGCAGACGAGCTGATGGTGACCGCGCAGATCTTCGACCATGCGGCACGCGTGCGCTCGTTCGAAATCCTGGCCGAGGCGCATAAATCGCTGTCGCAGGCCGCGTGACGCTTTTGCCTGTGTCTGCTGTGGGCAGGCGCCTTCCTCAGCCAGGAGCCGCCTCTCTCACGCATAGGTGACGTTTTCTTGTGGTTTCGAAGCCCTGACTGGGCGCTTCGCCGGGGGATCGCGCAGATCCTGGGGCTTTGAGCGCGGTTTGAGCACATCCGGGCCGCCGGGCGGCTGTTCAAGGGCGCCAAGCGCGGCGCGGTGGATGCCATGCGCAGAATGCTTGCGCCCGATGCCGCCTGTTCTTATATACGCGCCAAGCCGCCCAGTGCCGGAATGCCGGTTGCCGGAGCGGAATTTCTTGTGAACAGGGGCTTTCGTCGGAACGCCTTACGGGTCCTGAGAGCCTGCTTAGCGGAGAGACTAGAAAAATGGCAAAAGTAATCGGTATCGATCTCGGCACCACCAACTCCTGCATCGCCATCATGGATGGCAAGGAGCCCAAGGTCATTGAAAATGCGGAAGGCGCGCGCACGACGCCTTCCATCGTCGCCATCTCGGGCGACGGCGAACGTCTCGTCGGCCAGCCGGCCAAGCGCCAGGCGGTCACCAATCCTGAAAACACCATCTTCGCGGTCAAGCGCCTGATCGGCCGCCGCTATGACGACCCGGTGACGGAGAAGGACAAGAAGCTTGTCCCCTACAAGATCGTCAAGGGCGACAATGGCGATGCCTGGGTCGAGGCCGGCGGCAAGAAGCAGTCGCCCAGCCAGATCTCGGCCATGATCCTGCAGAAGATGAAGGAAACGGCGGAGGCCTATCTCGGCGAGAAGGTCGAGAAGGCGGTCATCACCGTTCCGGCCTATTTCAATGACGCCCAGCGCCAGGCCACCAAGGACGCCGGCAAGATCGCCGGCCTTGAGGTGCTGCGCATCATCAACGAGCCGACGGCTGCAGCACTTGCCTACGGCCTCGACAAGAAGGATGGCAAGACCATTGCCGTCTATGACCTTGGCGGCGGCACGTTCGACATTTCGGTGCTCGAAATCGGCGACGGCGTGTTCGAAGTGAAGTCGACCAATGGCGACACCTTCCTCGGCGGCGAGGATTTCGACATGCGTCTCGTCGAATATCTGGCGGCCGAGTTCAAGAAGGAACAGGGCATCGACCTGAAGAACGACAAGCTTGCGCTGCAGCGCCTCAAGGAGGCGGCTGAAAAGGCCAAAATTGAGCTGTCGTCGACGACGCAGACCGAAATCAACCTGCCCTTCATCACCGCCGACGCGACCGGCCCCAAGCACCTGACGCTGAAGCTGACCCGCGCCAAGTTCGAGCAACTGGTCGACGATCTCGTCCAGCGCACCATCGAGCCCTGCAAGGCGGCGCTCAAGGATGCCGGGCTGAAGGCTGGCGAGATCGACGAAGTGGTCCTGGTCGGCGGCATGACCCGCATGCCCAAGATCCAGGAGATCGTGAAGCAGTTCTTCGGCAAGGAGCCGCACAAGGGCGTCAACCCGGATGAAGTCGTCGCTTTGGGCGCCGCCATCCAGGCCGGCGTGCTGCAGGGCGACGTGAAGGACGTGCTGCTGCTCGACGTGACGCCGCTGTCGCTCGGCATCGAGACGCTGGGTGGCGTGTTCACCCGCCTGATCGAACGCAACACGACCATCCCGACCAAGAAGAGCCAGGTGTTCTCGACCGCTGAAGACAGTCAGTCGGCCGTGACCATCCGCGTCTTCCAGGGCGAGCGTGAAATGGCTGCCGACAACAAGGCGCTCGGCCAGTTCGACCTGGTCGGCATTCCGCCGGCGCCGCGCGGCGTGCCGCAGATCGAGGTCACTTTCGACATCGACGCCAACGGCATCGTCAACGTTTCGGCCAAGGACAAGGGCACCGGCAAGGAGCACCAGATCCGCATCCAGGCCTCTGGTGGCCTTTCGGACGCCGACATCGAGAAGATGGTCAAGGACGCCGAAGCCAATGCCGAGACCGACAAGCAGCGGCGTGCTTTGGTCGAGGCCCGCAACCAGGCCGAGGCGCTGGTGCACTCCTCCGAGAAGTCGCTGAAGGAATATGGCGACAAGGTTTCGGAAACCGAGCGCACGGCGATATCGGAGGCTATCACGGCGCTGAAGGCTGCTGCCGAAGGCGACGATGCCGCCGACATCGAGGCCAAGTCGCAGACGCTTGCCGAAGCATCCATGAAGCTCGGCCAGGCCATGTACGAAGCTTCGCAGAAGGAAGCGGCGGAAGCCGACGCCAAGGCGGACGCGGCCAAGGATAGCGATGTGGTCGACGCCGATTTCGAGGAAATCGACGAAAACGACGAGAAGAAGAAGTCGGCCTGACCGGTTGACGGCAAATAAAGCGGAAAGCCCGGCGCAAAGCCGGGCTTTTTTGCAACCCTCGCTGAAAAAGTGCGGGCCTTGCCGAAAAAGTCACTGAAAAACACAGGCACAAGCGCGCCGGCCCTAGCATCCGGGCAGCACCGCTCCTAAATCGAGACAACGTGCCGGCAAACGACGCAACATGCATCAAGACGTTGAGCATCCGGACTGCGGGAAAAGATGAAAGCTGATTTCTACGAGACGCTGGGCGTGCAGAAGGGCGCCGACGAGAAGGAGCTCAAGAGCGCTTTCCGCAAGCTGGCCATGCAGTTCCATCCCGACCGCAATCCCGGCGATCACTCATGCGAGCACAAGTTCAAGGAAATCAACGAAGCCTACGAAACGCTGAAGGACCCGCAGAAGCGCGCGGCCTATGACCGTTTCGGTCACGCCGCCTTCGAGCAGGGCGGCATGAATGGCGGCGCGCAAGGTTTTGGCGCCGGCGGCTTCGCCGACATTTTCGAGGATATTTTCGGCGACATGATGGGCGGGCGCCAGCGCCGCTCGTCGGGCGGCCGCGAACGCGGCGCCGATTTGCGCTACAATATGGAAATCACGCTGGAAGAAGCGTTTGCCGGCAAGACCGCGCAAATCCGCGTGCCGGCCTCGATCTCATGCACGGAATGCTCCGGGACCGGCGCCAAGCCCGGCACCCAGCCGGTGACCTGCTCGATGTGCCATGGCCACGGCAAGGTACGAGCGACGCAAGGCTTCTTCTCGATCGAGCGTACCTGCCCGCAATGCCAAGGCCGCGGCCAGACGATCAAGGACCCGTGCCCGAAATGCGCCGGCCAGGGCCGCGTCACCGAGGAACGCTCGCTGTCGGTCAATATCCCGGCCGGCATCGAGGACGGCACCCGCATCCGGCTTGCCAATGAGGGCGAGGCGGGCCTGCGCGGCGGCCCATCGGGCGACCTCTATATTTTCCTGGCGGTGAAGCCGCATGAATTCTTCCAGCGCGACGGCGCCGATCTCTACTGCAAGGTGCCGATATCGATGACGACGGCCGCCCTTGGCGGCTCGTTCGAGGTGACGACGCTGGACGGCAGTCAGACCAAGGTGAAAGTGACCGAAGGCACGCAGAACGGCCGCCAGTTCCGCCTCAAGGGCAAGGGCATGCCGGTGCTGCGCCAGCCCAATGTCGGCGACCTCTATATCCAGACCGCGGTCGAAACGCCGCAAAACCTGTCGCGCCGCCAGCGCGAGCTGCTGGAAGAGTTCGAGCAGCTGTCGTCGAAGGACAATTCGCCCCAGTCGAGCGGCTTTTTCGCCCGCATGAAGGACTTTTTCGAATCCTTCGGCGAGCACTGAACCCAAACCAAGGCCGCCACGCTTCCCGAACGTCATCAACATCTTATGCCAGATCGCGCCTTGCCTTGGACCTGTTAGCTGCTAAGTAGCGTTCGGGGAGTGTTGAGGAGAACTTGCATGGCACGTGGTCCGGGATTGCGGAAGGCGCTGGCGGAAAAGTTCGACGACGAACTCAAATTCTTCAAAGGCTGGATCGACAAGCCGAAGTCGGTCGGTTCGATCGTGCCGACAAGCTCCATCACCGCCCGCAAGATGGCTTCCATCGTCAATCCGAAGTCCGGCCTGCCGGTGCTTGAAGTCGGACCCGGCACAGGCGTCATCACCCGTGCAATCCTCGCCCAGGGCGTTAAGCCCGAAGACCTGTACGCGGTCGAATATTCCACCGATTTCGTGCGCCATCTGCGCCAGCTCTACCCCGGCGTCAACGTCATCGAGGGCGATGCCTTCAATCTCAACGCCACGCTTGGCGAGAAGAGCGGGATGGTTTTCGATTCCGTCGTCTCCGGCGTGCCGCTGCTCAATTTTCCGGTCGCACAGCGGATCGCCTATATTGAAAGCCTGCTAGACCGCATCCCGGTTGGACGGCCGATCGTGCAGCTGACCTATGGGCCGTTGTCGCCGATCCCGCCCGGCCGCGGCAATTACACGGTCAAGCATTTCGACTTCATCTTCCGCAACATCCCGCCGACGCAGCTGTGGATCTACCGGCGCGAAGCGCATTAGCTGGTATTGGGGGCGGGAGAAGTCTCTGGCGCCTTGTAGAGGATCGACGTCTCCCGAAGGAAGCTCGATTGAGGGTCGATCCACATCCTTGACTGTTATCCGCCTCGCAAACTCGTGGCGACCTCTCTGATCGCCGCGCACATGGCCCGCACGGCCGTTGCTTCGGCGCTGCTGGAGAACAGAAGCAGCAGAGGCCGACGCGCACGCGGCTCCAGAGGACGCCTCGCGACGGTTCGCTGCCAATCGGCCGGAAACGCCAGGCCTGGCGCAATCGACAAACCGCGCCCGGCCCCAACCAGAGCAAGCAGCGCCGCCATATCGCTCGCCGACAGGATGACAACTGGCGCAACGCCAAAATCCTGGAACAATTCGGCAAGCATTGGTCCGCAGCCGCCGCTCGACATGATGAATGGCTGGCCGTCGAGAGCGCGGATCGGAAATGACCCGCCTTGGACTGAGTTCTTTTGCGATGACGCCACAAAGAGTTCGTCGTCGACAAGTTCCTCGGCTTGGCAATTGCCGGCGATGTAGGACAGTCCAATATCGGCGGCACCGCGATCGACCCACTCCGCCACCTCGGTATCCCTGCCCAAGAGCAGTTCGACAGCAAGCTCCGGGTGCCGGACGGAAGTAATGTTCAACGCATATGGAGCAATCTTTACCGAGGCGCTGCTGACCAGCGCGAGCCGTACTCTGCCTTTGATGGAGTGTTCCCGTAGGCCGACAAGACGGCCTAAAGCATGCAAAGCGGCGCGCGCCGCGTCCAAAGCCGCCTCGCCGGTCGCGGTGAAAGCGACACCGCGCCGATCACGTATGACGAGGGGCGCGCCAACGATCTCCTCCAGCGCCTTCATTGCATGGCTTATGGCCGATTGAGAAAGACAGAGCCGCTCGGCGGTTTTGGTGAAGCTGCGCGTCTCGCTGAGCGATGTCAGGACGCGCAGCATCGTGATGTTGATATTAGCTTTGTTCATGGCTGCCGAAATATCTTTCATTTCGCTCATATTAACGAGCGCTGTAGGTTTTGTGAAGGTGAGGGAAACGACCCTCGAAATCGGCGAGCGGCTTTCCTGGCTCTCCGGCATGCAGGCGTGCGGTACGACGAGACTGAAACTGGAGTATCGCATGAGCTACCTTCCGCAATTCCTGACCCTTGCTTCGGTCTTCCTGCTCGGCGCCATGAGCCCAGGACCCGATTTTGTAGCCGTGACTTCCCATGCGCTGATCAGCCGTCGCGCGGGGTTCCATGTGGCGCTTGGCATTGCCGCAGCGATCATGGTGTGGGCGGCTCTCGCGATTTGTGGCCTGGGCCTCGTACTGACGCAGATTGCATGGGCTCACCTTGCCGTCCGGATCGCCGGTGCCGTGTATCTCGGTTACCTGGGCAGCAAGATCCTTTTGTCGGCTTGGCAGGCGCGGCCACCGCTGGTCGTCGGTGGCGCAGAGACTACGGCTCCTTGGCGAAGCGGATTCGTTGTCGGAATTACAAATCCGAAGACGGCCGCGTTCTTCGCGAGCCTGTTCATATCGGTATTGCCGATGCAGGCTCCGATCTGGGTCCAGGCAGTGTCGCTGGCCATAATCGGGCTGGTCGCGATGGCGTGGTTTGGGCTTGTCGCGCTAATGTTCTCCACAAGAAGGGTTCGGTCGGTATATGGCAGCGTCCGCAGGCCGATAGATGCCTTGCTCGGAGTTGCACTCATCGCGCTGAGTGCAAGAATTGCGGTCACCCACTAGCAATAGCCCAGCTGCTCGGCACACCTTCGCGCGCTTGCCCCCCGATCGTTTCCGTTTTTTGAGCCAGTGCGTTGATTTGCGCAGCCTCTGGCTGTACCTGTCCGGGAACAAGAGTGGCCAATGGCTGTGATCGCGAAAATCCTCGTCTTTGCCGGCTCGGTGCGCAGCGGCGCCTTCAGCGGCAGGACCGCCGATGTGGCGCAGAAGGAGCTGGCCATGCAAGGCGCCGATGTGACGCGCATTTCGCTGGCCGACTATCCGCTGCCGATCATCGACGAGGACCTCGAAAAGGAAAAAGGCGTTCCCGACAACGCCGTGAAGCTTGGCCGGCTGATCGCCGCCAATGACGGGCTGCTGATCGCGACGCCCGAATATAATGGCTCGATCCCGCCATTGCTCAAGAACACGATCGACTGGGTGAGCCGGGTGCGCCTGGATGGCGGCCGGCCGGTGAGGCCGCTTGTCGGCAAGGTCGCCGGCCTGTGCTCGTCTTCCAACGGACATTTCGCCGGGATCCGCTGCATCAACCATCTGCGCGCCGTGCTGGTGCGCTGCCAGCTGGAGATGGTGACGCCGGAATGCTCGGTATCCGATGGCGGCAATGCCTTCGACGGCGACGGCAATTTCAGGGATGATAGACTGACCAAATCGATGGAGCACCTATGCCGCACGCTGATCGAAACCTCGCGCATGCTGTCGACCCGGACCGGGGCATGATTTCCACAGCCATGCAGGCCCATACGATGAGAGACAGGCTGATCGTCGGCCTCGACGTGCCGACGGTGAAAGAGGCCGAACAGGCGGTGCGCGAACTCGACGGCGTCGTCTCCTTCTACAAGATCGGCTATCAGTTGGCCTTCGCCGGCGGGCTCGACTTCGCCAGGGAGTTGGCCAGCGGCGGCACGAAGATCTTCCTCGACATGAAGCTGCTCGACATAGACGACACCGTGGCGAAGGGTGTCGAGAACATCGTGCGCATGGGCATGACGATGCTGACCATCCATGCCTATCCCAAGGCGATGAAGGCAGCTGTGGAAGCGTCGCGCGGCAGCGACCTGTGCCTGCTGGCGGTCAGCGTGCTGACCTCGATGGACGAGCAGGACGTGATCGACGCCGGCTATGAATACGACCCGCACACGCTGGTGCTGAGGCGCGCCGAACAGGCGCTGCATGCAGGCATGGGCGGCGTCGTCTGCTCGGCCGAGGAGGCGGAAGCGGTGCGCCGCATCGTCGGACCCGACCTGGCGGTGGTGACGCCGGGGATACGGCCCAAGGGCAGCGACCATGGCGACCAGAAACGCGTGGTGACGCCCGGCCAGGCGATCCGCAACGGCTCCAGCCATCTTGTTGTGGGCCGGCCAATCGTGGCGGCAAGCGACAGGCGCGCGGCGGCGGAAGCCATACTGGAAGAGATGCGCGCCGCGTAACGAGGAGAAGAAAATGCCCAAGGGATACTGGGTAGCCCGCGTCGATGTGCGCGACGTCGAAGGCTACAAGGACTATGTCGCTGCCGCCAAGCTCGCTTTCGACCGTTTCGACGTGAAGTTCCTTGCCCGTGGCGGTGAGCATGAAAAGGCCGAGGGGCCTGGCCGCGCCCGCAATGTCATTATCGAGTTCGAATCGCTCAGCGCGGCGCACGATTGCTACCACTCGCCGGAGTACCAGCGCGCCGTCGCCATCCGTCAGAAAGTAGCCGATGGCGAGATCGTGCTGGTCGAGGGTATCTGACGCGCGAAGCTGCTCTGCTCAGTGCGGCGCTTCCTCCTGCGCCAGCACCTCCAGTTGATGGCGGTGCCCCGACAGCTCATAGCCGACAACGGTGACGGCCGGCGCTAGCGTGAGTAAGATGAGGCAGACCGCCATGTCGACGCCGGCAAGGGCGGCGATGATGGCAAGTGCGACGACCGCAGCCGTTCCCGCCAGCAGCCAGACATGGAGGGGATCGAAGCGCTGGACGAGATAATAATACAGCGCGTAGATCGCCCCCAGGAACACGCCTAGCGGAATGGCGACCGAGAGCAGGGTCGCTACCGGGCCGATATGGGCCTTGTGCTCGATGAAATAGGCCGCGACATGCAGCCCGGCGCCGGTGGCGACGATGGCCGCCACGATCAGCATCTGGCCATAGCCCCAGACAAAAGAGCGATTGCGGTGCTGGTGCAGCACCGTCCCCGAGGGCAGCATGTAATAGACCCACCACATGCCGAAGGTGAGACCCATTCCGGCAATGCCAATCAAGGCGGCATCGAGGTTCCAGCCCTGCTCCTCGACCACGGCCGACAGCGTCGCCAGCGTGCCGACCACCCCTTCGCCCAGCGCGATGATGGCGAAGAGGCTGTAGCGCTCGGCGACGTGATGCGCGTGCCAGGGCGTGCCGCCATCCCGGCGTTCGGCGATGACCGGTCCGGCCAGCTCGATGAGAAGCAGGACCGCGCCGAAAGCCAGGCTCGTCGCCAGCGAGAAATCGACCAGGATCTGCACCACCCAGCCGATCTGGGCGATCGCGATGGCGATGGCATAGGTGAGACAGGCACGCCGCCGCCCAGGGTCCTGCCGCGCCGCGCGCAGCCATTGGAAGATCATGGCGACGCGCATGATGACGTAGCCCAGCACCATCACCGAATTGTTGAGGTGTTCGCCATGCTCGATCGAGGCGAACATGCGCGGCAGGCCGATGGCCAGCACCAGCACGCCGATCATCTGCACCATGGTGACGAGGCGGAAGATCCAATCGTCGGTGTCATAGGCGGAGGAAAACCAGGAGAAATTGATCCACGCCCAGCAGATCGCGAAGCTGGCAAAGCCGAAGCCGATCAGCGCCGCCGCGTAGTGGCCCTCGGCCAAGGCATGCGCCAGTTGCGACGAGGCAAGGCTGAAGGCGGTGACGAAGGTCAGATCGAACAGCAGCTCGAGCGGCGTGGCGACGCGATGCGCCTCATGCGGATCGCGCCCGGCCATGCGCCTTATGTGATGATGGAGGGAGCTTGCTGGTGTGCTCATCGCGCGGCCTTGCCTGAGGACTGTCCCGCGACACTAAAGGTGGAGCAAAAGCCGTCAAGGCGCGGTAGGTCGTGCCGGTCCCCGCGGCCTTTCAGATCGCCTGTCGGTTCAGTCGGTTCGCCGCCGTCTCGGCAACCGCATCGGCCAGCGTCATGCTCCATTGCAGCCGGCAATAGGCGCGGAAATCGAAGCAGGGCAGGCCGGGACAGACTTCGAACTCGATGAGGTGGGCATGATCGGTGGCCTCGACCCTGAAATCGATGGAAAACACGTCGCGCAGGCCAAGTCCGCTGACCAGCCGCTCGGCGATGCGGCGGATGGTTGCCGCGGCTGCCGGCTGGGTGTCGGCAACCGCCTCCAGCACCGGCTCGCTGTATAGTCCAGCCGCCTTGGCGGCCTCGCCGGTGTCGCCGTAAAGCGCCATCGAGTCCGCCATGGTCTGGAAATCGCCGCCGGAGTCGACGAACGCAATGCCGAGCGCTTCCGCCCCGGCATCCGTTTGCAGCCCAAGGAAGCTGGCGCGGACATTGCGACCGCCGACATAGGGCTGGACGACGACATCGTCGCGATAAGCGGCATAGACCCGCCGGCTAAGCTCCAGCGCATGGGCCAGGTCGTTGCAGCGTGAATCCGGCCAGATGCCTACCTTAGAGCCGAGCCGGTTCGGCTTGACGAACCAGCCGGCTTCCGAAGCTGGCGGGGCGGCCAGCCAGCGGCCGTCGCGGGCCAGGCCTGCCTGCGGCGCCGGCAGGCCGAGCGCGCAAAGCACGGCGCCGGAGCGGAACTTGTCCTGGCAAAGCGCGAACAGCGCATCGTCGGCTCCGATGGTTCTAAGCCCATTCAGCCTGGCAAGTGCGGGCGCTGCAGCACCGCGGAAATAGGCAATGCCGTCGGTCAGCGTCCAGACAAGCGTGGTTGCGGGATCGGCCTTCGCCAGCGCGCTTGACGCATCGTCGAGTGCAACCGGCATGAAGGCGAGGCCGCGCCGCCCGCAAGCGGCGGTGATTTCATCGAATTCGGGCGCGAGATCGGTCGATTGCGCCAGATAGGACGAGATTTCCAGGGCGCGCTCGGCGGGAAAGCCTTCGGCGACCAGCCGGTCGAGACAGGCCTTTTCCGGCTCATGGACGAGGATCAGGGTCGGGCGCGGCATGGATCAGGACCTTCGGTGGTGTTGTCCCACCATGGCATGGCCCCTGCTTCAGACTTGCGCGAAACCGACCGAGCCGGACGCCTGCGCGACAGCGCTCAGGCGATGACCACGCGCGGCTCGAAGCGGCCGTTGACGGGGATGTCTAGCAGGAAGGTCATGCCGGCCTGTGGGTCAAGCTTGCGCTGCTTGTCGTCCTTGCCTTTCCAGGCCGAGGTCACCGCCAGCCGATCGGCCTTGGCCCCGACAAAGGCCGGGCACGAGGACTGCCCCGCCGGCACGGCAATCTCGCGCAACAATGTGCCGTCCGGCGCATAAGCCTTCACTGCCTTGCCGCCCCAGACCGCGTTCCACAGCACGCCGTCACGGTCGACAACCGAGCCGTCGACATAGCCCCGCGACGAGCGATGGTCGACGAACACTTTCGACTCGCCGATCGGCAGGCCCGTCGCCGGATCGCAGGCGACGCGCATCAACAGGCCGGTCGAGGTATCGGTGTAGTAGGCGATCGTTCCATCCTGCGAGAAACAGATCGAGTTCGACACGGTGATGCCGGTGTAAAGCGTGCGCAGCTCGCCCTTGAAGAACCAGTAGATGGAGCCGGCGCCCTTCTCCTCACCCTTGCCCATCGTGCCGACCCAGAAGGCGCCGCACGGATGGACGCGCGAATCGTTGGAGCGGGTCAGCGCATTGTCGGCCTCGATGGCCGTGTGCAGCGTCAGCTTGCCGGTCGAGACGTCGCGGACATGCAGGCCAGTCTCGGTGGCGATAAGCTGGCGATTGTCATCGATAATGGCGATGGCGCTGGCCATCTGGGCGAGCTCATGGACCTTCCGCGCGCCGGACGTGACACCCTGCTCCAGCAAAAGCCCGTTGACGATGTCGAACCAGAACAGCGTATCGGTGGCGGGATCGTAGCTCGGCCCCTCGCCGAGTTCGCAGACATGGTCCGAAAAAACCGAAACGTTTCCCATCATGCCGCTCCGCCGAAGGCCGCGTCCCAGGCCGTCACCGCCGCCCGGGCGCGCGTGGCCACTTCATCGACGCTCATGCCGGGTTTGAACAGGCTGGAGCCAAGACCAAAAGCAGTTACCCCAGCGGCTTTGTAGCCGGCAAAGTCTTTGTCGGAAACGCCGCCTACGGCGCCGACCACGGTATCGGCCGGCAGCACGGCCCGCATCGCCGAAATGCCGCTGGGCCCGAGCACGCTTGCCGGGAAGAATTTGAGCGCCGAAGCCCCAAGCCTAATCGCCTGAAAAGCTTCGGTGGGGGTGAACACGCCTGGCATCGTCACCATGCCATGGTGCATGGCGCGGGCCATGACGGCGGCATCGATGTTGGGGCTGACCAGCAGCCGCCCGCCGGCCTTGGCCAAGGTGTCGACATCGGCTGAAGTCAGCACCGTGCCGGCGCCGACCAGCGTTGTCTTGGGGAAAGCGGTGACAATGCTGGCGATCGATGAAAACGGCTCCGGCGAATTGAGCGGCACCTCGATGGCTTCGATGCCGGCGTCAAACAGCGCCTGGCCGATGGCAACCGCCTCGCTGGGTTTGAGGCCGCGCAGAATGGCGACAAGACCACGCTTGAGCTTCGGGAAGGGGGCGGTCTGGGTCACGCTGTCACTCCACTCTGGTGAGTCATTTGGCGATCATGCCATTTTCCCGCGCTGCCTCGATAAGGCCGGCACGCACCGCCTCGTCGGCGTCGACCGTCCTGACGGCAAGCCCTGCAAGGTCTAGCGCCTGGCGGTAGAGGGCTGCTAGCGAGCCGGACGCAACCAGCACGATTGCGGTGGTGCTTTCGCCATAGCGGCGGCCCGCCGAGGCGATCTCGCCGCCGATCAGCAGGCCGGACAGGCAAGCGGCGGCATCGTCGGCCGTGAGGTTCTGCAGCAGGCCGGCGGCGCGGATCGAGAACAGCCGCGAGGTGACATCGCCGCCCTCCGCCAAAGCCTTGCGGCACCATTCCTGGAAGAACGGATTGTCCGGAATGACCGGCTTCGGGCTCTCGCCCAGCGAATGGCGCAGGATCGAGTGAGTGGCCAGCACCGAAAACAGCTCGCCGGTCGGCCAGGTGCAGAAGCCGTCGACCGCGCCGTCTTCGACCAGAACCCATTTCGAATGGGTGCCGGGCATGCAGACGAGATGGCGACCTTTTGCCGGCAAACCGGCGCCGGCAAGCTGGGTTTCCTCGCCGCGCATTACGTCCGGCGCATCTTCCAGGCGCTGCGCCAGGCCAGGCACGATGCGGATGTCGCGGCTCTGGCCGGGAATGCGGGCGGCCCCCGCGAGGATGGCACTGAGCGGCGCCGGCACGGTGACGTAAGGCGCTTCCAGCCAACCCTGGCGCGAGCCGGCCATGCCACAGATGATGACCGGCAGTGTGTCAGGTGCGCCGAGCGCCGCCAGATGGCCCTCGAGGATGGTCGAAAAGCCTTTTTGCTGCGCGGTGATCAACCCATCATCGCCGCGACGCTCGGCAATCACCCCGCCCGCCTCGTCGACCAGCCAGACCCGCATGCGGGTCGTGCCCCAGTCGACGGCGGCGACTGCCGGCGTGCCTTTTGCCGGATTTTGATTCACCGGGCTCACAGGAAACCCCCGTCCACGATCAACATCTGCGCCGTCAGCATACGCGAGGCGTCGGAGGCCAGGAACAGCACCGTGCCGACGATGTCGTCGGGCTGCATGACCTGCTTGATGCATTGCTTGGCGACATGGGCGGCGAGCCCCTGCTCGGTGACCCAGAGTTCCCGTTGCCGCTCGGTGATCACCCAGCCCGGCGCAATCGCATTGACGCGGATGCCGTCGACCCCAAGCTTGCCCGCGAGACCCTTGGTGAGGCCGAGTATGCCGGCCTTGGCGGCGGTGTAGGCCGGCATATCGGGGTGGTTGATGAGATAGGAGGTTGAGGTGAAGTTGATGATCGAACCGCCGCCGGCCCGCTTCATGCCCGGCGCGACCGCCTGTGCGGTGAAGAAATGCGGGCGCAGATTGACGGCGAGATTGTTGTCCCAGAACTCGACGGTAACGTCAGCGACGTCGTGGCGTTCGTCCCAGGCGGCATTGTTGACCAGCACGGTGACGTCGCCATGTGCCTCAGCCGCTTTGGCGGCCGAAGCGCGCAACGCCTCGACGTCGCGCAAATCGGTCTTGAGGTAGAGCGGTCGCCGGCCAAGTTCTTTTTCGACGCGGTCGGCAAGCAGCGTGCTTGGGCCATCGGCGATGTCGATGAAGGCGACATGGGCGCCCTGGCGAACGAAGCCCTCGGTCAGTGCCGCACCAATTCCGGAACCGCCGCCGGTGATCAGCACCGAGGCTCCCCTGAGGTCGGCAAAATCCGCCGATGGCATCATATCTTCATCTCCCGGTCCGGTCGGCGCGCATCCTATCCAGCCAAGTCCGGGGAGCAAGGGCGAAAACGGCGATTTGATTGGCTTATGTCAGACAAAAGGCCGCAAGATGGCGGCCACAGTCGATCTTGGCTCGCGCCGCTGACTTGCTCGACGCAGGCCAGACCGCCGGTCAGACTGCCTTGGCGTAGAGGGCGCCGCGATAGGAATCGCGGAGGTAGCCGAGCGTGGCGTCGGCATCGACCGGTTTGCCGAAGAGATAGCCCTGGCCGCCGGCGCAGCCGAACTGAACGAGGCGGTCGGCCTGCGCCTCCTCCTCGATGCCTTCGGCGACGACATCCATGCCGAGCCCTTCACACATGGCCAGAATGGCGCGGATGATGTGTTCCGACGGTCGGTCGTCGAGGATCGAGGAGACGAAGGCGCGGTCGATCTTGAGCTTGTCGAAATGGAATTCGCGCAAGCGGCCGAGCGAGGACTGGCCGGTGCCGAAATCGTCGAGCGAGACTCGGATGCCGACGCGACGCAGGTCCTCGACGATCTTCTCGGCCGAGGCCGGATCGTTCATCAGGCCGGTTTCGGTGATCTCGATCTCCAGCCGTCGCGGATCGAAGCCGGTGCGGTCGAGGATCGACAATATGTGCAGGCCAGTGTTCTGGTCGACGAGCTGCGAGGGCGACAGGTTGAAGGACAGGAACAGGTCCTTCGGCCAGCTGCGCGCCGCTTCGGCCGCCTTGCGCAGCACCAGCTGCGACAGCGGGCCGATGATGCCGCGCTCTTCGGCGATCGGGATGAACACGGTCGGCGGGACGACGCCGAGGTCGCGATCGGTCCAGCGCGCCAGCGTCTCGAAGCCGATGGTGCGGCGGGTGGTCAGATCGACGATGGGCTGGAAATGCGGCTCGACCTCACCGGCCGAGACGGCGCGGCGCAGCGCCTGTTCGATGCGGGTGACGCGCTTGGCCGCCTCTTCCATTTCGCGGGTGTAGACGACGACGCGGCCACGGCCCGAACGCTTGGCGTGGTAGAGCGCCGTTTCGGCCTTGTTGACGAGGATTTCCGTGGTTTCGTCGCCGGAATAAAACAGCGAGCAGCCGACCGACGCCGAAAGCCTGGCGGTGCGTTCGCCGACATCGTAGGGCGCCGACAGGATTTCGATCATCATGCGCGACTTCTCGGCCGCCGCTTCCTCCGAGAACACCATCGGATACAGGAAGGCGAATTCGTCGGCGCCGATGCGGCAAACGGTGGAGTGGCTGTCCATCGAAGCACGCAGCCGCATCGCCACCTGGATCAATATGTCGTCGCCGGCCTTGTGGCCGAACAAATCGTTGATCGGCTTGAACCCATCGAGGTCGAGAATGCCGACGGTAAACGGCGCGGGGTCGTCGGCGCGGTCGCTGATCAGGCGATCGACCTTGTCGAAGAAGCGCCGATGGTTGCCAAGCCCGGTCAGCGCATCGGTGAACGCCAGATCCGAGTTTTCCCTGCTTGCCTGCCCGGTGCCAAACGTCGTTTGCATCGGTATCCCTGTTTGTGACGCCCGAAATTTAGGCTGAGACTGGCAGCAAAGCGTTTAGGAAGCGTATCGCGAAATCGATTTTTCGCTGGCGAATGATGCTTTAGCGGACGTGGTAGAGTTCGACCGGGTCTCCGCGCGTTTCGGCCACCGGTTCGAGCCAATCGGGGACGCTTCCCTGCATAATCCCGGCCAGGAAGCCTTGCGGCGCCTTGGCGGCGAGCACCTTGCTTTCGGCGCTGCCGCGGCAGAGCGCCACCAGGCCGACGTGATGAGCCGCCGCGATCGTCCCCGCCTCGTCCGCCGATCCGAGGAAGGCATCGAGCGCAAGCAGGTCGCCGGCGATGTTGCGATGATAGGGGCCGGCAAAGACGCGGTGCCCGGAATATGCAAGGATGGGCGAGCCGAGATTGGAAATGGCAAGCACCGTGGTGTCCGGCAGCCGGGCCAACGCCGCGAAGGAGGCCTTGCGCTCGCAGGACGGATCGCTGTCGGTGTCCTGTGCCTCGACCGAGACCTTGCTGGCCTCGAATACGCTCGACGTCGCGGCGGCAGCGCCGGCCCAGACGGCATTCGCCGACACCAGCCAGACCGCCGCCATGCGCAGCGATACGCTGCGCGCAGGGCTGATCCTCGCCCGTTCGCGCCAGCTTGCGATCCAGGCCGACAGCGGGATGACGGCAAAGGCGATCGAGAATGTCGAGCCGCGGACCTGCCAGGCGCTGACGATGAAGGCGCCGACCAGCAAGGCGCCGACGAGGCTGTCCTGGCGGCGCCATGGTCCGCGCAGGCGAAGCGCCATCAGCGCGATCGCCACCAGCGGCGTGACATAGCGCGCCGCCAGCGACGCCGGCTCATTGACGGCAATACTGAACAGCGACTGCGCCTCGTCGATGTGATCGAGCCACAATTCCTTGAGGCGCGGATCGAGGTTTGCGTAGGGAGCCGCAAGGCATTGCGGAAACAGCGCCACGATGACGGCGCCCAGCCCAAGCGCGAGCAGGCTAAGCGAGATCAGGCGGCGGCTGGCCGTGCCATTGGACACCGTGAGCGACGTCACGGCGGCAAGCCCCAGTCCGGCGATTGCCGCCACCACGAACTGCACAGCCGAGAAGGCATCGCACTGCGGCTGGCCCATGGCCGATGGCGGGATGGTGGTGACGAAGACGAGGGCTGAAACCCCGGCAAAGCCGAGACCGAAATCCCTGGCGATCCGGCGTTCGCCGCCGGGATCGACGACGAACAGCAAAGCGATGCAGGCGCCGATGGTGGCGACATAGGGCGCGGTTTCCATGCCGACGGCCAGCGTCAGGGCCGCACACAGCCCGGAAATCAGCGCCGCCCAGCGACGCGCCGGCGCCTCGAGCAGCAGGCTGAGGCTGGCCATGGTCAGCGTCAGCTGGACATTGTGATGATCGAGCGCACCCGGCAAGAAAATGCCGATGAAATGCAGCGCCGCCGCGCCGATCACGATAGCGGGCAGCACGGCGCCGACGCCGGCGAAGCTGCGTGCCGCACGGGCTGTAAAAAACACCGCCAGGCAGAACAGCAGCGACGGCCACAGCACCTGTGCGATCGCTTCGGCCATGGCCATGCTGCCGGTCAGCGCCGAGGCGGCGAGGATGATGACGGCGAGCGGTGCGTCGACCAGCCGCGACCAGTGCATGACGAAACCGCCTTCCGGCCCCATCCTGTACTGATGCAGGTCGAACCAGCCCTGGCCGGCCAGCATGTCGCGAACCTCGACCAGCCGCAGCAGGCTGTCATTGTCGCCGCCGGCATTGCTCAATTCGCGAAAGCCCGTGGCGGCATTGACAGCCAGCACCACCAGCATGGCAAGCAGCGCCAGCGTCATATCGGACTTCCAGGAGGAAGCACCCGCCTTGGCTGCGTTCATCATCATGACCTTCGTCGGAAAGACTGCGGCCTTAAACCTAGCCTTAACAGCTTCAATAAATAGTAAAGTCGCCTGAGCGAGGCCGCATATGAGCGCGGCCGGAGGCTCCGCCGGGCGTCGGGAGACGGAAATGCCGCACGAAGTCCGCCATGAGCCGGCCATTGCCGTGCTCCTGCCTTGCTACAATGAGGAACTGACCATCGCCGAGGTGGTGCGGCGCTTTCGCGAGACGCTGCCATCGGCCGACATCTATGTCTATGACAACAATTCGCGCGACCTGACGGCATTAAAGGCCCGCGCAGCGGGCGCCATCGTCGTCCGCGAGCCGCGCCAGGGCAAGGGCAATGTCGTGCGGCGCATGTTCGCCGACATCGATGCGGACATCTATCTGATGGCCGATGGCGACGGCACCTATGCGCCGGAAGATGCCTCGCTGCTGATCAACATCCTGCAGACCGAGCGCTGCGACATGGTGGTAGGCACCAGGCGCGGCGTCACCGACGATGCCGGCCGTTCCGGCCATGCCTTCGGCAACCGCATCTTCAATAGCCTCTACAAGCGGCTGTTCGGCGCCGACTTCACCGACATCTTCTCCGGCTACCGCGTCTTCTCGAGGCGCTTCGTCAAGAGCTTTCCCGCCGTTTCCGGCGGCTTCGAGATCGAGACCGAAATGTCGGTGCATGCCTCGCAGCTGAAACTGCCGGTGAGCGAGATCGCGCTCGATTATGGCCGCCGGCCTGAGGGATCGTCGTCGAAGCTGTCGACCTATCGCGACGGCGCCAGGATCCTGTGGATGTTCGCCATGCTGATGAAGGAGACGCAGCCGCTGCGCTTCTTCGGCGCCTTCGCCATTTTCTTCCTGGCATCGAGCCTTACCCTGATGACGCCGGTGCTGATCGAATTCGCCCAGACCGGCCTCGTGCCGCGCATGCCGACCTGGGTGCTGTCGGTCGGCCTGCTGCTCTTGTCGATGCTTGCGATGGTGACCGGACTGATCCTCGATTCGGTATCGCGCGGACGCGCCGAGCAGAAGCGCATTTTCTATCTCTCCGTCCCGTCGGGCCGGGTCGAACGGCGCGAACGCACGAGCGAAACAGCGAAGGCCGAACCGGGCAAGACGCCCCGGGCCGCCTGAGGCCGTGAGCCGGCTCGCCCGCTTCGTCCTGGCCGGCGGCGTTGGTTTCGTCGCCGATGCCGCGGTGCTCTGGCTGCTCTTGGCGGTGACGCCGCTCGGTCCCTTCGTCGCCCGTGTCCTGTCGATCGGCTTTGCGCTGTGCGTCACCTGGCAGATCAACCGGCACCTGACCTTTTCGCCGTCGAGCCGCGGCGTGGCGCAGGAGGGCGCGCGCTATGGCGGTGTCGGTATCGCCACCAGCATTGTCAACTATCTCGTCTACTGCGCCATCCTGTTCGCGCTGCCGGCAATGCCGCCGCTGGCGGCACTTGCCGTCGCCTCGCTGGTCGCCATGGCGCTGTCCTTCCTCGGTTACTCCCGGCTGGTCTTCGACCGGTAAAGGTCTGGGCCAAGCAAGCGCGATTGGCAGAAGCCGCCAAGTTCCGTATATCGGCGACTTGCCTTGCCGCAATTCCGGACGGAAAACCGCTACGCACTTTTCCTGGACTTGCTCGACCCGCTGGAGACCAGAAGATGACCCTGAAGATCGCCGTCCAGATGGACCATGTCTCCACCGTCTCGATCGCCGGCGACACGTCGTTTGCGCTGTCGCTGGAGGCGCAGCGGCGCGGCCACCAACTGTTCCACTACACGCCCGACCGGCTGTCGATGCTGGGCGGCAAGGTGTTTGCCCGCATCGAAGAGATGAAGCTCCGCGACGAGAAGGGCAATCATTATACGCTGGGCGACAAGGTGCGCACCGACCTGTCGGAGATGGATGTGATCCTGCTGCGCCAGGATCCGCCCTTCGACATGAATTACATCACCACCACGCATATTCTGGAGCGCATTCACCCGAAGACATTGGTCGTCAACGACCCGGCCTGGGTGCGCAACAGCCCGGAAAAGATCTTCGTCACCGAATTCCCCGATCTGATGCCGGAAACGCTGATCACCAAGGATCCCCAGGAGGTCGCCGCCTTCCGCAAGGAGTTCGGCGACATCATCGTCAAGCCGCTCTACGGAAATGGCGGCGCCGGCATCTTCCATCTCAAGGAGGATGACCGCAACCTCGCCTCGCTGCTCGAAATGTTCGCCCAGCTGTCACGCGAGCCCTATATCGTTCAGCGTTATCTCAAGGACGTGCGCAAGGGCGACAAGCGCATCATCCTGATCGACGGCGAAGCGGTCGGCGCCATCAACCGCGTGCCGGCCGACCACGACTCGCGCTCCAACATGCATGTCGGCGGCCGCGCCGAAAAGACCGAGCTGACGGAACGCGAACGCGAAATCTGCGCCCGCATCGGCCCGTCGCTGAAAGAGCGCGGCTTCATCCTGGTCGGCATCGACGTGATCGGCGACTACATGACCGAGATCAACGTGACCTCGCCAACCGGCGTGCGCGAAGTGCAACGCTTTGGTGGCGCGGATATCGCCAGCCTGTTCTGGGACGCGGTAGAGGCGAAGCGGCGGAATTTGGCCGCGTAGTGTGCGTTGCTACGGAGGACTTTGGTGGGTCCAGAGAAGCATCGAAAGATGCTCTTATCGGGTAAGACTGCCGAGCAAGCGGCTCATCAAATCAAACTATGTCCCGGAAGCGCCGAGGCCTCAGTTTCGGAGGAAGGAGACCGATAAGTCTGGTCTGCAATTTTCGCTGTGGTGTTGCCCAGTCTTTCAGCAGAAAACCCGCATCGGAGTTCTTTTCCAGCAATGCAAAAGCCGCAGACAGTCCGATCAGGTCGACCAAGGTCCTGCGCATTGAGTGGCGGGAGATTAAATGCGCCAGTCCCGGCGCCACTTCGCACCAACGATTGGCCAGTGCCCGCCGTATCGCTATTTCAGTATCAGGCGACATCCTGCCGAGGCCAACTCCGGTACCCAGGATGCGCCCGTCCGCCCAGCCATTGCCGACGTGAAGCCGATAACTGCCAAGAGCCCGCCCAATCCTCACGGTTCCGCCGATCATATGGGCGGCACGAGCCATATAACCATCGGCACATATCTTTATTTCGTCCGGATCGGATGGACGCATGATTTCAAGCGGAGCTCGACGAAACATCATCCCCGATGTGGTTGACCAAAACCAACCCACGGTACCCCGATCAATAAATAATAATGTCGGGTCAGCTTCGGTGTCGACATGCAGGTAGCCGCTCATTTTCGGCATCGATCGCGGGTCGTTCAGGTGGAATACGGGATGACCGCCCGCAAGCAGGTTGCCGGCCGTATCTATCACCACCTCATCGGAGCTCGACATTGCCGCGATACGGGTTTGGCTGAGATGCGCTCTCACATGGCATTCTATGAAGTCAGGATGCCAAGCATCGTCACCGTCAAGAAAGGAGATCAGGGGCCCGGCTGTCGCGTCAAGCCCGGTCATCATTGCTGTCAACTGCCCGCCATTTTGCAGTCGGGGCAGAAAGCGGAAACGACTGTCGCCAAGCTGGGACAGACACTCTTCAATCCTTCGGCGGGAAGCGTCGGTCGAAAAATCATCGACCACCACGCATTCGAACGCAGTGTATGTCTGCGCCGCTACGGATCGGATCGCAGTGTCGATGAATGCCTCTTGATTGAAACAGCCTACGCAAACGGATACGGTTGGTAGCGCGATGTGAGAACCAGCTCCGCTTGGGACGATGTTTTCTTTCAAGAGGCGCTTCTCCGTACACCAGATTTGATCGCCTGAGATATTCCGTCGATCAAATGGCGGTGTTTCTTTGCCAAATTTCTCTCTATCGAAGCGAGTTTTTCTCCGCACTCAAGATCGCAATTGCCGCATGTTGACCCTACAGCACGGGTATCGCCCTCCTACCAAATTCGAGATTGTCAGAGCCATGCTGCGTCATGGCCACAACCTCAGAAAAGGGCACCCTTCCGCGAAGTCGCAACCTGCTCTTCAGGCCAGTTTGCTGTCGGACGATCCGTTCATATCCTATTCGGGAATGTCCGGTACGCCGCTCGGATTAGCAAGTCATATGCCTTTCCGTCCACGCAGCCACCGCGCCTGGTTTCTCATCTCGCCAACCTGGTCCATCGAAAACAGTGCTAGCGTCAAAACCATCCGGACCTATGCCGTTCTGCATAGACTCAAGAACCCCCGTCACTCGCTAATCTTCCTATCCAACACTCAGGCAGAGGCTGATCTGTTGAACCAGTCCGGCGAGGCCGCCGTCCTGCACAACAAGACGTCAACAACCTCCGAACACATATTCAGGCCTCTCGATGACGTCCCTGTAGAATTTGATGCAATCTACAATGCGCAGCTGGCTCCGTGGAAGCGCCATGACTTGTCGCTTGGCATCCAGCGTTGCGCATTTGTCTTCTATCGAGATTCAAGCGGATCCTCCACGACGGAGTCGGAAAGAGCGCGAATAAATCGGCATAGGGAGCTCGCGCCGCATCACGTCTTTATCAACGAGTTTGACGGCACCGGCAAGCCTGTCCGATTGGCACCGGCTCAGGTGAACACGCATCTAAATCGTGCAGCCGTGGGAATCTGTCTCTCTCACCTGGAAGGACCAATGTTCGCCAGCACGGAATATCTTCTCGCGGGCCTTCCAGTGGTCACGACGCCGAACCGTGGTGGCCGAGACCTTTATCTGGATGCCGACTATTCGCTTACAGTTCCACCCGATCCTCGATCCATCGCGGAGGCTGTCTTGGCACTGAAGGAGCGGCGAATACCCCGGGCTCATATTCGTACGCAAACTTTGAAACGAGTTGAACGGGACCGCGGGCGGTTCATAGACCTTGTAAATGAGATTTTTCTGGAAAGCGGCTCTTCGCGCCGGATCGCCATGCCCTGGCCTTTCCGATATCCTGTCATGGAGTGGCTTCCACCCCAAATCGCAATCGATCGATCCCTTTCAGGTGCGGTCGATGCCTTCGTCACCGCTTAGACGGCAACAGCCTCGGATTGCCGGAGGAACTCTGTCGCCCTCTACCGGGCACAACGCGGCTGCAACCAGCACGGCTGCGTGTTCCTGTAATGTTCTTGCCTTGGCCTGAAATCTATGGTTGTCTTGTCGTGACGTCGCTCGCGGCCTGAACCACAAGGTCGAGGCGAAGCCGGTTTCCGGGGGCAGGGCAAATGGTGGCGCGGGTTCGCACGGTTGCTTTCCAGGGCATCGAGGCCGTGCCGGTCGATGTCCAGGTGATGATCGCGCCGGGCAAGGTCGGCATGCAGATCGTCGGCCTGGCCGACAAGGCGGTGGCCGAAAGCCGCGAACGCGTGCAGGCGGCGCTCCATGCATCCGGCCTGTCGATGCCGTCGAAGAAGGTGACGGTCAACCTCGCTCCAGCCGATCTGCCCAAGGAAGGCAGCCATTACGACCTGCCGATCGCGCTCGGCCTGATGGCAGCACTCGGCGCCATTCCGGGCGACATGCTGGCCTCCTATGTCGTGCTCGGCGAATTGTCGCTCGACGGAACCATTGCCGCGGTTGCAGGCGCCCTGCCGGCGGCGATCGGCGCCAATGCCGAGGGCAAAGGCCTGATTTGCCCGTTCGGCTGCGGGCCGGAAGCGGCCTGGGCGGGAAAGGATTTCGACATATTGGCGCCGCGCAGCCTGATTGCCATCGCCAATCATTTTCGCGGCACGCAGGTGCTGTCGCGACCCGAGCCCGGCATTCATGTCTCGGCGCGCGACCTGCCCGACCTCTCAGACATCAAGGGCCAGGAAAGCGCCAAGCGGGCGCTGGAAGTGGCGGCGGCCGGCGGCCACAATCTCTTGATGGTAGGGCCTCCCGGCTCGGGAAAATCGATGCTGGCGCAGAGGCTGCCTTCAATTCTGCCGCCACTGGCGCCCAAGGAACTTCTTGAAGTCTCGATGATCGCCTCGGTGGCCGGCGAGCTCGGCGAAGGCAAGCTCACCGACCGGCGGCCGTTCCGCGCCCCGCACCATTCGGCTTCGATGGCGGCAATGGTCGGCGGCGGCATCAGGGCGCGGCCGGGCGAAGTATCGCTTGCCCATAACGGCGTCCTGTTCCTCGACGAGTTTCCCGAATTCACGCCGCAGACCTTGGATGCGCTGCGCCAACCGCTGGAGACCGGCGACTGCATGATCGCGCGCCCCAACCACCGCGTCACCTATCCAGCGCGCATCCAGCTGGTGGCGGCGATGAACCCGTGCCGTTGCGGCATGGCCGGCGAGCCCGGCTATCGCTGCCTGCGCGGCGAACGCTGCCGCACCGATTACCAGGCGCGCATCTCAGGCCCGTTGCTCGACCGCATCGACCTCAGGATCGAGGTACCGGCGGTCTCGGCCGCCGACCTGATCCGGCCCGACCGAGCGGAGAAAAGTGCAGCCGTCGCCCAGCGCGTGGCGCGCGCCCGCACCATCCAGCGCGAACGTTTCGAGCGGCTGGGCGTTACCAGCGCCACCACCAACGCCCATTGCTCGCCTTCTGTTATCGAGGACATCGCCGCGCCGGACGCAGCAGGCCTGTCGCTGCTGAAAGACGCCAGCGAGAAACTCGGCTTTTCTGCGCGCGCCTATCACCGCGTGCTCAAAGTGGCGCGCACACTGGCTGACCTCGACGCCAGCGAAACCGTCGGCCGAATTCACCTGGCCGAGGCGATTTCCTACCGCATGATGTCGGAGCGGGTAGCGCAGGCGGCGTAACGCTCCTCCTTGAGGGGAAGGTGGCCCCGAAGCGGCAGGGTGGGGGTCGCCGAAGAATGGTCGATCTTTTTGGAGCCGAGCCGAGAAAGGGCCTCTGCAATTACATTGCTTGTAGTGTCGTCCGAAGGGAGTCGCTGCACTTCACGCAGGACCCCACCCGGCCCTTCGGGCCACCCTCCCCTCAAGGGGGAGGGAAACGCAGGCGCTAATTCGCCCGCTCTTTCGCCTTCAGCTCCAGCCGCCGTGCGTGCAGCACCGGTTCCGTATAGCCATTCGGCTGTTCGCGGCCTCTAAACACCAGGTCGCAGGCGGCGTGGAAGGCGATGGAATTGTCGAAATCGGTGGCCATCGGGCGGTAGAGCGGGTCGCCGACATTTTGGAGGTCGACGATCGCTGCCATGCGCCGCAGCGAATCCATCACCTGAATTTCGGAGCAAACCTTGTGGTGCAGCCAGTTGGCGATGTGCTGCGAGGAGATGCGCAGCGTGGCGCGGTCTTCCATCAGGCCGACATCGTTGATGTCGGGCACTTTCGAGCAGCCGACGCCCTGGTCGATCCAGCGCACGACATAGCCGAGAATGCCTTGCGCATTGTTGTCGAGCTCGCGCTGGATCTCGTCGGGGGTCCAGTTCGGCCGCACCGCCACCGGCACCGACAATATATCATCGAGCTTCGCCTTCGGCCGGCTCTTGAGCGCCGCCTGGACGGCATGGACATCGACCTTGTGATAGTGCGTGGCGTGCAACGTCGCCGCCGTCGGCGACGGCACCCAGGCGGTGTTGGCGCCGGCCTTGGGATGCGCGATCTTCTGTTCCAGCATCGCCGCCATCAGATCCGGCATCGCCCACATGCCCTTGCCGATCTGGGCGTGGCCGGCCAGACCGCATTCCAGCCCGGTGTCGACATTCCACGCCTCATAGGCGGAGATCCAGGCGGCCTGCTTCATGTCGCCCTTGCGGATCATCGGCCCGGCTTCCATCGAGGTGTGGATCTCGTCGCCGGTGCGGTCGAGGAAGCCGGTGTTGATGAACACGACGCGTTCCTTGGCGGCGCGGATCGCCTCCTTGAGGTTGATGGTGGTGCGCCGCTCCTCGTCCATGATGCCCATCTTGATGGTGTTTGCCGCCATACCGAGCAGCGCTTCGACGCGGTCGAAAATCTCGACTGCGAAGGCGACTTCCTCCGGCCCATGCATCTTCGGCTTCACCACATACATTGAGCCCGCGCGGGAATTCATCCGACGCCCGTTGGCGCCGACATCGTGCAGCGCGATCAGCGCCGTCATCGCCGCATCCAAGATGCCTTCCGGCACCTCGTTGCCATCGCGGTCGAGGATGGCCGGATTGGTCATGAGGTGACCGACGTTTCGCACCAGCATCAGCGAGCGGCCAGGCAAGCTCAGCGCGCCACCACTGGGCGCGGTCCAGGCGCGGTCCGGATTGAGCTTGCGCGTGAAGGTTTTGCCGCCCTTGCTGATTTCCTCCGCCAGATCGCCCTTCATCAGGCCGAGCCAGTTGCGGTAGACGATGACCTTGTCCTCGGCATCCACCGCCGCGACCGAATCCTCGCAGTCCTGGATGGTGGTCAGCGCCGATTCCAGGATCACGTCGGCAATGCCGGCCGGGTCGGTGCGGCCGATCTGGTTGGTGCGGTCGATGAGGATCTCGATGTGCAGGCCGTTCTGGACCAGCAGGATGGCTTCCGGGTTGGCGCCGTCGCCGCGGTAGCCGGCAAATTGTTTCGGGTTGGCCAGTGTGGTGCCGCCGGCGCCGGCGCCGAGCCGCAAGGTGCCACCCGAAACCGTCAGCCCGTTCACGCCGGCCCATTTGCCCGAGGTGAGCGGCACGGACTCGTCCAGAAAACTCTTCGCCCAGGCAACCACCTTGGCGCCGCGCACGGGGTTGAAGCTTTTACCCTTCTCGGCGCCACCGGTCTCGGCAATGGCGTCGGTGCCGTAGAGCGCATCGTAGAGCGAGCCCCAGCGGGCATTGGCGGCGTTGATCGCATAACGCGCATTCATCACCGGCACCACCAGCTGCGGCCCGGCAACGGTGGCGATCTCGGGGTCGACATTGTCGGTCGACACGGAAAAGGCCGGCCCTTCGGGCACGAGATAGCCGATCTCACGCAAGAAGCTTTTGTAGATCTCCATATCGATGGGCGCGCCATTGGCGCGGTGCCAGGCGTCGATCCGTTCCTGCATGGCGTCGCGTTTGGCCAACAACGCCCGGTTCTTCGGCGCGAGATCATGGACGATAGCCGAAAAGCCGTTCCAGAAGGCGTCGGCGGCAATGCCGGTACCCGGCAGCGCTTCGCCGACAAAGTCATGCAGTTCGCGGGCAATCCGCAATCCGGCGATCTCGACGCGATCGGTCATCAGGGCTTCTCCAGATGAAAGGCTTTGCGGCCTTTGGCATGTCAGGGGTGAAGGGTCAATTCAGCTTAGGGTGAAGGCGGGGAATTTGAAGCTGCTGATCTCTCCCCTCGTGGGGGAGATCACCTAAACCGCAATCCTCGGCCGACCCGATGCAACCGCCACCACATGCGCTTCGATAAACATCCGTTGGGCCTCAACCGTAGACACCTTGAACTCGGTCGAAACGTCGATCTCGGCATTATCCGTGCCGGCATCCTTCGCGCGCGCGGCTACGATCGCCCGCACATCAGCCTCCGCTGCCGCGATCGCCTCGGCCTCGTCCGTGAAGTCGCGCACCGTTTGCCCCGACGCCAAACGAAACAAACCTTCCTTAGGCTGGCTGACGCGGGCTTCGGCCGAGACGCGGACCTGGCCGACGACGGCGCCGAGTGCGTTGGCGACGTCGGTATCCTCCGGCACAACGCACTCATTACCGACCAGCTCGGCCAAGCCGGCATAGTGCAGCGGCGCCGAGGCGCCGAGGCCGATGACCGGACGATCGAGCGCGACGCTGAGCCTTGCGATGCCGGGATGGGAATCGACGGCGCGCTGCACCAGCGCATGCGCGACGGTGGCGGCGCCATCCAGCCCGTCTTCAGCAAAGGCGGTCTCCAGAATGTATTCGGCCGACCAGCGCGTCAGCGTCAGCAGCACGCGTTCGGAAATCACCTCCGGAGACGGCGCGATGTACTGGCCGCGGCCGTCGCGCTTGCGGGCAAACAGTTCGGCGCCGAGCCGGGCCGCAAGCGGGTCCCAGTTGGCCTGCTTGCCGAGCACATGCGCGGCGTCCGAAGGGGTGAAGCCCGAGATATGCACAAGACCGCGCGAGACCAGCCGGTTCAGCGTGGCGTTCTGGGCGTTCGAGGTGAGCAGCCTGTCGATGGCGAGCGGCACGGCACCAATGAGTTCATACAGTTTCGCCTCGGGCGCGGTCAGGCCGGCGGCGAGCCTGTCCGGCACGCCCGTGCGCAGCGCAAAGCGGCCGTCCATGCGGCCGGGGTTGGGCGCCCTGAGCTGGCGCTCGAGCTCCGATGTCACGGAAACACCATGCATCATGCCGGCCAGCGCCAGCGGCACCAGGCGGCGCGGCCCGAGCAGGATTTTCGGGTTGAGCGCGCCATCTTCCAGTGCCACTTCGGAATCGCCGCCGAGGCCGAAAGTGCGCATGGCGACCGCCTCGACCATGGTGCGGAAGCCGCCGACGGTGGCGCCTTCGGGATCGAGCCGAGGACGGCCGCCGTCGAGCACGGCGACATCGGTGGTGGTGCCGCCAATGTCCGACACCATGGCGTTGTCCAGGCCCGTCATGTGGCGGGCGCCGACCAGGCTGGCGGCCGGGCCGGAGAGGATGGTCTCGATCGGCCGCTGGCGGGCAAACGCCGCCGAAACCAGCGCGCCATCGCCGCGCACCACCATCAAGGGCGCTGCGATGTTGCGGGCTTCCAAAAATCCTTCGGTTGCCGCCACCAGCCGGTCGATCATCGAGATCAGCCTGGCGTTGAGCAAGGTGGTGAGCGCGCGACGCGGACCGCCGAGCTTGGCCGACAATTCATGGCTGGCGGTCACCGGGAGGCCGGTCTTTTCGCGGATGAGGTCGCGCGCGGCGAGTTCATGCGCCGGGTTGCGGGTGGCGAAATAGGCGCAGACGGCAAAGCCCGACACCGAGGCGCCGAGTTCAGGGAGTGCTGCTTCCAGCCCCGACAGATCGAGCTTGGCCGCATTGCCGTGCACGTCATGGCCGCCCGGACAAAACACCACCGGATCGGTGCCGAGCGCCGTCTTCAGCCCGTCGCGCGCAAGGTCGGCCCCGGTAAAGCCGATCATGATGAGCGCCACACGCCCACCCTGGCCCTCGACCAGCGCATTGGTGGCGAGCGTCGTCGACATCGACACGAGTTTGATCGCGGCCGGATCGGTGGCCGATTTTCCCAGCACCGCATCGACCGCGCCGGAAATGCCGACGGCAAGATCGTGCCGCGTGGTCAGCGCCTTGGCCTTGGCCAGCACCTTGCCTTTTGGCCCGCCTTGTTCCGACCACAGCACGGCATCGGTATAGGTGCCACCGGTGTCGATACCGAGGAACAGGGGTTTTGGCTTGGCGGTCATGTCTGGCGGTCCGGGATTCTGCTCCCCCGCCCTTAGCCGATACGGCCCGGCGGATAAAGGCGGGAGAGGTGGGCCAGTTTGACCCTCGTCGCCGCTCATGCCCGCCAAACTTTGTAACGGTCACATTTTTTCATTGGTGCGTGGCCTGCCTTTGCGTGCACCATGCGCCGATCTCATCCCTTTCAGGACTTCGCCATGACCACGCTTCCCGGCATCGCCGACATCCATGCCGCCGCCGCGCGGCTCTCCGGCCTGATCGCCGAAACGACCTTGATCGAATCGCTGGAACTCAACAAACGCTTCGGCGGCCGCATCCTGTTCAAGCCGGAGACGCTGCAGCGCACCGGCTCGTTCAAGTTCCGCGGCGCCTACAACAAACTGTCTTCGCTGAGCGAAGAAGAGCGCAGCCGCGGCGTCGTCGCCTTCTCCTCCGGCAACCATGCTCAGGGCGTCGCCGCGGCGGCTGCCATGTTCGGCGTCAAGGCGGTCATTGCCATGCCGGCCGACGCGCCGGCGATGAAGATCGCCAATGTCCGCAAGATGGGGGCCGAAGTGGTGCCGTTCGACCGCTTTCGCGACGACCGCATGACGGTGGTGCGACCCTACATGGACAAGGGCATGGCGCTGGTGCCTCCTTTCGACGATCCGGCCATCATCGCCGGCCAGGGCACGATCGGTCTCGAACTGATGCGCCAGGCAAAAGCGCTCGGCGTCAGCCTCGATGCGGTCGTCATTCCCTGTGGAGGCGGCGGCCTGACGAGCGGCATTTCGATCGCCGTCAAGGATGCCTCGCCGGCCACAGCAGTCTGGGCCGTTGAGCCCGAGCATTTCGACGACACCCGCCGCTCGCTGATCGAAGGAAAAAGGGTTTCCAACGAGCCCGGCCACAGTTCGATCTGCGATGCCATCCTCACCGCAGAGCCCGGTGCCATCACCTTCGAGATCAACCGCAAGAACCTCGCCGGCGCCATCGCCGTCTCCGACAAGGCGGCCGCACAGGCGGTGCGCGACGCCATGGCCCATCTCAAGCTGGTGGTCGAACCCGGCGGCTGCGTGGCGCTGGCGGCGCTCTCGTCAGGCGAGATCGAACTGTCGGGCAAATGCGTCGCCGTCGTGCTGTCAGGCGGCAATGTCGATTTCACCACCTATGCCGAGATCATGGCCGCGGGCTGAGAACCGATATGGCAGACGCTGAGATAAGGGCGGCTCTCGATCGCCATTGGGCTGCCTCCGATGCCAATGATCTCGAGACGGAGCATCAGATCTATCGCGAGGACGCGGTGCTCGATTATCCGCAATCAGGCGAGCGCATCAGCGGACGGCACAACATCCAGTCGTCGCGCGCCACGCAGCCCAACCGGAAGCGCTTTGCCGTGCGGCGGATCACCGGGTCAGGCGACCTCTGGATCACCGAATATGTCCTGACCTATGACGGGATTCCGTCCTATACGGTGAGCATCATGGAGTCGGTCGATGGCAAGGTGGTTCGCGAGACACAGTATTTCGGCGATCCGTTCGAGCCGGGGCAGTCGCGCGCGCAATGGGTCGAACGGATACCTTGAAACACGGCGGCGGTAGCATGACCGGCCACCATCCGCTCGATCGTGCCGAACTGCCTGATGATACGGCCGATCTCGCCCGCTATCTCATCGGCAAGCTCGTGGTGCGGGAGCTGCCGGAAGGCATCGTCAGCGGCCGTATCGTCGAGACCGAGGCCTATGTCACCGGCGACGCCGCCGGGCACGGCTATCGCGGCATGACGCCGCGCAACCGTTCGCTGTTCCTCGGGCCCGGACACGCCTACGTCTACCTCGCCTATGGGGTCTCCTGGATGCTCAATGTCTCGAGCGAGGGGCCGGGCACCGGCACCGGCGTGCTGATCCGGGCGCTGGAGCCGCTCGAAGGCATCGCCATCATGCGGCTGAACCGGGGCGTGGAGCGCCTGCGCGACCTGGCGCGCGGGCCGGGGCGGCTCGCCCAGGCATTGCGGATCGACCGTTCGCTGGACGGCCTCGATCTGTGCCGCCAAGGCCCGCTATGGCTGGCAGCCGACGAGCACGAGCCCGGCGACATCGGCCAAGGCATCCGCACCGGCATCACGAAGGATGCGGACCGCCCGCTGCGGTTCTATGTCAGGGGCAGTCCGTTCGTCAGCGGTCCGCCATCGCTCAATTCCTGAACGCTCAGTCGAGCGTGCGCCTGAACCGCACCAATGCGACGCCGGCAAACAAGGCCACGAACCCGACCAGCCAGGCGATCTCGCCCGCAACCGCCGGCAGTTCGGCGCCCTTCAGCATCACCGCGCGGGTGATGCGCAGAAAATGCGTCAGCGGAAAAATCTCGCCGAAGGTCTGCGCCCAGCCCGGCATGCCGCGATAGGGGAACATGAAGCCGGACAAAAGGATCGACGGCAGGAAGAAGAAGAAGGTCAGCTGCAGCGCCTGCATCTGCGTGCGGGCGATGGTCGAGATGGTGTAGCCAAGCAGCACCAGCGCCAGCACGAACACCAGCACGGCGGTAAGCAGCAGCGACATCGAGCCGGTGAAAGGAATGGCGAACAGAAGCTTCGACGCCGCCAGCACCACCACCACCTGGACGCCGCCGACCACCAGATAGGGCAGCACCTTGCCCAGCATGATCTCGAACGGACTGGACGGCATGGCGAGCAGGTTTTCCATCGTGCCGCGCTCCGTCTCGCGCGTCAGCGCGATCGATGTCATCATCACCAGGGTCATCTGCAGGATGACGCCGAGCAGGCCGGGGACGATGTTGTATTGCGAGATGCCTTCGGGATTGTAGCGCTGGTGCACCACCACATCGAGCTGGCCCCTGGCGGTCTCAGTCGCCGCCTCCTGCATGCCTTGCGCCCGAAGCAGCGCCTGGCTGGCCACTTTGCTCAGCGTCGAGATGGCGCCGCTGGCGGCGGCCGGGTCGGTGGCGTCGGCCTCGATCAGGATCTGCGGGTTGTCGCCGCGCTCCACCCGGCGGCCGAAATCGGCCGGGACGGTGACGACGAAGGCGACATCGCCGCGCGCCATCAGGAATTCGGCAGCCTCGGCACTTTGCGCAACATGGTCGAAGCGGTAGTAGCCGGTCGTCTGCAGGGCCGCGACAATGGCGCGGGTGTAGGGGTCGTTGCTGGTCGCCACCAGTGCGGCAGGCAGGCTTTTGGGATCGTTGTTGATGGCGTAGCCGAACAGCACCAGCTGTAAAAGCGGCACGCCCAGCATCATGGCGAAGGTGATGCGGTCGCGCCGCATCTGGATGAATTCCTTGACCAGCAGCGCACCGAGCCTGGCGAAGGAGAAGACGCTGTTCATGCCATATTGTCCTTCGAGCCGGACATGAACTGGATGAACACATCCTCGAGGCTGGTCTCGCCGGGTTTTACGCTGACGCCCTTGTGCTCCTTCTCGACATCGGCAAGCGCCTTTTCGAGCTTTGCCTTGTCGGAGCCGACGACATGCAGCGTGGCGCCGAACGGCGCCACCTGGTCGACGCCCGGCCGCCCCTTCAGTGCATCGGCGACCTGATCGAGGTGCGGCCCCTGCAGCACGAAAGTGGTCAACCCGGCGTTCTTCACCACCTCATCCACCGTGCCGGTGGCCAGCATCTTGCCGTAGGAGATGTAGCTGATTCGGTGGCAGCGCTCGGCTTCGTCCATGTAGTGGGTGGACACCAGCACGGTCAGACCGCCGCTCGCCAGCCGGTGGATCTCGTCCCAGAATTCGCGCCGCGCCTTCGGATCGACGCCGGCGGTCGGCTCGTCGAGCAGCAGCAGCTTCGGCTTGTGCATGATGCAGGCGGCCAGTGCCAGCCGCTGCTTCCAGCCGCCCGACAGCGTGCCGGCGAGCTGGTTGCGGCGGCTCGTCAGGCCAAGCTCTTCCAGCGTTTTCGACACATGCTCCTCGACCGGCTTCAGCCGGTAGAGCCGCGCCACGAATTCGAGATTCTCGCCGATCGTCAAATCCTCGTAGAACGAGAATTTCTGCGTCATGTAGCCGACTTCGCGCTTGATGCGGAGCGACTCGGTGCGGATGTTGAAACCCAGCACCGTACCTTCGCCCTCGTCGGGCGTCAGCAGGCCGCACATGATGCGGATGGTCGTCGTCTTGCCGGACCCGTTGGGCCCGAGAAAGCCGACGATCTCGCCCTCGGCCACCGTCATCGTCACATGGTCGACGACAGTCTTGTCGCCGAAGCGCTTGACCAGGCCATGAACGTCGATGGCGTTCATTTTGCGGAGGCCGCCAGCTCGACATCGACGATCTGTCCCGGCTGCAGCGCTTGCGCCTTGCCCTCAGGCCGCGCCTCGACGAGGTAGACCAGCTTCTGCCGGTTCTCGAGCGAGTAGATCACCGGCGGGGTGAATTCCGGGTCGGGCGAGACATAGCTGACGCGCGCCTTCACCTCCGGCCCGCAGCCGTCGCAATGGACGACAAGCAGCGTGCCGACCTTGATCGACGAGAACGCACTTTCCGGGACATAGACGCTGAGCTTTACCGCACCGTCCGGCAACATCGAAATGACAGGCGCGGTCGGACCGGCGGTGTCGCCGGGATTGCGGATGACGTCATTGATGCGGCCGGGCGAGGGTGCCGCCAGCACGCGCTTCGACAGCCGCCACTCAGACTGCTTCAACGCCGACTGCGCCTGTTTGACCTGATTGTCTGCCGCCTTGATCGTTTCGGGACGCGCAGGCAGACCGCCGACGGCAAGGTTGGCCTGCGCCTGGCCGACCTGCGCATTGGCGGTCTCCAGCGTCGCGGCGGCGGTGTCGTAGTCGGCCTGCGTGCCGGCGCCACGCTTGAACAGGTCGGCGGCGCGGTCGTATTTGCGCTTGGCATCCGTGGCCTGGGCCTTGGCCATGTCGACCTCGGCCTTCAGCACCGCGATCTCCTCCGGCCGCTTGCCGATCTGCAGGTCGGCAAGCTGCGCCTGCGCCTGGGCGAGCGCGGCCCCTGCCTGGGCGACGGCGATTTTTGCGTCGGCGCTTTCGAGAGTCACCACCGGCGTGCCTGATACAACACGGTCGCCGCGCTTGACCGCGACGGTCTCGACCTGCGCCACTTCGATCGGCGCCAGCAAGACATAGTCGCCCTCGACATAGCCGACGGCAAGCGGCGCTGCCGGCGCGCAGGCGCCGAACAGCTGGGCCGCGAGCGGCAGGGAACAGAGAAAACTCATCGCTTGCCCTCCTTGCGGGCGACCGGATTTCGGGCCGCCAGTATGGCGCCAAGATTGCTTGTGACCGCCGCCACCACCTTGGCGGCTTCGGTGTTACCGATCTCGCGCCAGCCCATACGACGCATCACTGCTTCGCGGCCGATGCGGAAATAGATGACCTGGCCGATCAGCGTGAAGACCACGAGCTTGGTGGCCTCGCTTTCGGCCGGCTCGCCCGTCGCCTGTTCCCAGATCTGGCAGAGGCGGCGATGCGTCGGTTCGAACACCCCGTCATAGATGCGGTCGAGGGCGGCCGTCGGATGCGTCAATTCCCTAAGTACAAATTGTACGATATCGCCAGCTTCCGGCCGGGCGACGATAAATCCTACCATCCGCTCCAATGCGGTCGAGAGCTGCGCCCGCGCCGTCTCTGAACTGGCTTGACCTTGCAGCTGCATGCCGCCGAGCGCCTGGCCGGCAACCGCCTGGATGGTCTCGACGATGTGGTCGGCGGCGGCCCCGCGGAGCCCTTCCTTGCCGCCGAAATGATAGGCGATGGAGCCGATGTTGGCCTTCGCCTCCGCCGCGATCTCGCGCGTCGAGGTGCCGTCGAAGCCCTGCCGCCCGAACAGTTTGAGCGCGGCCAGCACCAGTGCGGCGCGCGTCTGCTCGGCGGGCGATGTCTCCTGGCGGGGCATTTTGTCGGGCGCGGATTTGATCATGTCGGCCTGTTTAATCAATCGATTGATTAAAGTCAAATTGATTATCTACGGCCGCTTGCCATGTCGAGCCGCAGACGCTTTAGTGCGCGGCCATGGGCAAGGAAGTCGAACGCAAGTTCCTGGTCTCCAGCGCCGAATGGCTAGAAATGGCCGAGGCGAATATACGCATTCGCCAGTTCTATCTTGCCGCAGCACCTGGCCGCACCGTGCGCGTGCGCATCAGCGACGGCAGTTCGGCGAAGCTGACGCTTAAATTCGGCAGCAAGATCCGCGAGCGCGACGAATACGAATATGAAATTCCTCTGACTGATGCCGAGGAGATGCTGGCCTTCGCCATCGGACATGTCATCGAGAAGACACGCCACCATGTTAGGCATCGCGGCTATCTCTACGAAGTCGATGTTTTCGGCGGGATCCTAGCCGGCCTTGTGGTGGCCGAACTGGAGACGCCGGAGGATGTACCTGACGAAATGCTGCCCGATTGGCTCGGCCGCGAAGTGACCGGCGAGCAGAGATTTTACAACGCGTCGCTCGCCCTAGAGCCGGATGATTTTAGGTCGGGTCGACCTAAAATCGGAATCCGGCTCTAATCAAAAGAGATGGAGCATGATGTCGTCCGAAAACCGCTTCACACTTTTCGGCATCATGCTCTAGGGGGATTCCGGAGATCGCCGCATGAGCTTTCGCATCGATCCGCGCCTGCCGCTGACCGGCGAGGTCAGGCGTATCCTTGGCGAGGAGATCGGCAAGGCGCTTGCCCATCTGGCCGTCGCGCGCGACCAGCCGGAGCAGGCATTGCACAAATGCCGCAAGCGGCTGAAGAGCGCGCGCGCCTTGCTGCGGCTGGTCCGTTCCGGAAATGAAACATTCTGTCGGACTGAGAACCAATGCTACCGTCAGGTGGCGGCGCTGCTTGCCGGGCCGCGCGAGGCGACCGCGCTGGTCGAGACCGTCGACCGGCTGGCAGCCGCCTTTCCCGAGCAGGTTGCCGGCGGCGGCCTCGACAGCGTGCGCGACCGGCTGATTGCCCGCCAGCATGAAATGCATGCCGGCGCCGGCCTCGACGCCGCCATAGGCGCGGCCACCGCCGCCTGCGAGGAAGGCCTCATCAGGATAGAGCGGCTGCTGCTCCCCGATCTGCCTGAGCATGCAGCCGATGTGCTTGCGGAAGGCGCTCGCAAGACCTTGCGCCGTGCCAGGAAGGCGCTGGACCGGGCGGGATCGCGCGGCGAAGCAGAGGATTTCCACGATCTGCGCAAGGCTGCCAAGACCCACTCGATGCATTTGTCGCTGCTCGGCCGGCTGTGGCCGACGCCGATCAAGGTGCGGCGCAAGGCGGTCGACGAACTGGGCGAAAGGCTCGGCGAACTGCACGACGTCTTCGTCATGCGCGTGTTGCTCGAGGCCGACGGTGAGCCGCTCGGCGATGCGCAGGACACAAGGCTTCTTGGCAAGCTTTTGAAGCGCTCGGAAAAAAGCCTGAAGAAGAGCTGCCTCGCCGGAGCGGCCGAGCTGTTCGGCGACAGCCCCAAGCGCTCGACAAAGAAACTCGCGCGCAATGTGCGCGACGACCTCGCCGGCCCGGTATTGTCGAAAGAGGTCCCGGTCGGTTGATCATGGCCGAGGACGTCACCTCGTGCTAGTCACACTTTACCATGACCGCGCCGCGCGACACGCTTCTCGACCGACTTGGCCGCTGGCTTGCCGGCCGGCTGCAGGACGAATCCTCGGGCTATGAGCCCTACACGCCGTCCGACGCCGAGACGTTGCGGCGCACGCTCGAACCCGGCGACATCCTGCTCATCGAAGGCAACCAGAAGATCTCCGCGGCCATCAAATACCTGACACAGTCGACCTGGTCGCATGCGGCCTTCTATATCGGCGATGCGTTGTCCGAACCGGAGGACGGATCGGAACGGCGTCGGCTGATCGAAGTCACGCTCGGCGAAGGCTGTGTCGCCGTGCCGCTGTCGCGCTACCGCACCTACAACACCCGTATCTGCCGGGCGAGCGGGCTGGCGCCGGAAGACCGCGACCATGTCGTCGCCTTCATGATCGGCAAGCTCGGCCTGAAATACGATCTCAAGAACATCTTCGACATGCTGCGCTTTTTCCTGCCGACGCCACCGGTGCCGGTGCGCTGGCGCCGCCGCATGCTGGCTTTCGGTTCCGGCGATCCGACGCGCGCCATTTGCTCGACGCTGATCGCCGAAGCCTATGGTGAGATCCGCTACCCGATCCTGCCCGAGATCACCCGCGCGCCCGGCCGCGCCTCGGCGCAGTCGAACTATTCGCGCCGCGAAATCCTGCACATCCGCCACCACTCGCTCTACACGCCGCGCGACTTCGACCTGTCGCCCTTCTTCCGCATCGTGAAACCGACGCTGGAATTTGGTTTCGACTACCGGGCGGTGACCTGGGAAGATAGGGCCGCTGAGGCGAAGGCCGCCGAATAGCAACCATTCAAACCGGCGCCGATGGCGAGTGGCGCCCTATGAGATCATTCGAGACAGTGTCGATGATCTCAGCGGAAAGCGTCGGATCGGGCACGACGCGGGAGAGGATCACCGATCCGACCATTTCCGCTAGGAATGCGATCGCGGCACTCCGCTTCGCGGCCGGGTCGCTTCCAGGCAGGAGTGAAATGATCAACGCGATATAATTGCTGACGATGCTTCCGAAGAACGATCGAAGCGCTGGATCGTCGTGCCGGGCGGCATCGGCCGCCAGTGCGGTGAGGCTGCATCCGTGCCCCGGATTGTCGCGATGATGGTCCGAGATGTAGTGGCGCACGAGCGTCTCAAAGGGAGTATCGGTCGAAGCGAGCCGGGCGGATAGATCGGCGCTCATGTCACTGAAGGCCCGCTGCATGGCCTGAACGATGAGGTCGTCCTTCGACTTGAATTGTCGGTAGAAGCCTCCGTGGGTAAGCCCGGCCGCGCTCATCAGATCGGCAATGCCGATCCCGTCGATCCCTTGTTCGCGGAAGAGCTTTGCGGCGGTATCGATGACCCGCTCTCGATTTAACTCGACCATCTCCTTGCTCACCTTCACGACCGCATCCTCTCCTATTGATGATGATCGACATATAAGACGTGGCGGAGGCGCTTGACAATGATTATGGCGGTCATTATCACCCAATGATTACGATCATAATCATTACGCAGGAAAGTTGAGATGACACAAGTTCAGTCGCGCGCCGAGAAGATCGCGCTGATCACCGGCGCTTCGGGTGGCATCGGGCATGCGGCCGGACTTGCGCTCATCCGGGCGGGGTATCGCGTGTTCGGCACCAGCCGCCGAGCTGCGCCCAACGAAGTGCGTCAGGGCATTCACATGGTCCCTTGCGACGTCACCGATGATGGGTCCGTCAGAGACGCCATCAAGCAAGTTGTCGCCCTCGCCGGCCGGATCGACGTACTGGTAAACAATGCGGGCCGCAGCCTGATCGGCGGCGCCGAGGAATCATCGGTCGCTCAAGCCCAAAGCCTGTTCGACATAAATGTCTTCGGCATCGTTCGCATGACCAATGAAGTGCTGCCCATCATGCGCAGACAGGGCGAGGGCCGGATCATCAACATCAGTTCGGTGTCCGGTTTCCTGCCGGGGCCATTCACCGCCCTCTACACCGCCACCAAACACGCAGTCGAAGGATATTCCGAGTCGCTCGATCACGAACTTCGAACGTTCGGCATCAGGGTTTCCCTTGTCGAGCCCGCCTTCACCCGCACCGGACTGGAAGAGAACGCCGAACAGCCTGACCGGATTTCCGGCGTCTACGAACAGGGGCGCTCAGCCATGAATTCGACCTGGCGCAACAGAATCGCGAGCGGCGATCCGGTGGAAGCCGTGGCCGACAAAGTGGTACAGGCAGCCACCGAAAAGACGCCGAGCATGCGCTATACGCCTGGCAAAACGGCAGGCCGTCTTCGCTTCATGCGGCGCTTCGTGCCCGAAAACATGTTCGACAAGAGCTTCCGCAAGCAGATGGGCGTGGCCGATTGATCTAAAATCACGGCATCGCCAGGCCAGTCCGGCAGGCGAGCCTCCTTTCGCCGAGGAGCGACGAATGAAGTCCTATTTGTGCAAATATATTCCGCCGCGTTCCGACTTTCTGGCAACGATGACCACCGATGAGGAAGAGTGGATGAAGCAGCACGGAGCATTCCTGGATGACCTGCTTGAAAAGAGGCTTATCGTCGCGCACGGCCCCGTGATGGACCCGGCTGGCGGTTATGGGGTGTCGCTCTATCGGATTGCCGATGATCTGGACATAGAGGCGATCACCTCGGAGGACCCGATCGTGAAGAATGGCGCCGGGCACTACGAACACCATCCGATGCTGCATTTGAAAACGCACGGCTAACCATTTCGACCAAACCGCATCGATGCGGCAGCGAAAGTCGCTCTCGAACGGGCCAGCTTTGCGCACGCTGGCGGGCGCGATCCTGTCGAGGTTTCTGGCGTCCATCCTGCCGAGGTGCAGGCGTCTCACATGGCGGCCTGCATCACGCCGAAACCGCAATAGCGCCCTGGTTTTCGGCTCTGTGTTCGACCCAGACATGGACCGGTTCGTCCCGGCCGCGGATGCTAACCGGTCCATGATCGCGCGCATTCAACTGTGTCGCGGGCGATTCCGCCTTCGCGGCCTCAACCAGTCGTGACCCAAAGCAAATATTCGCCTGAAGCTCACGGCAGAGCGCCTGCAAACGGCTGGCGACGTTGACGGTGTCGCCCACCACCGCGAAGGACAGATTGCGCTCGCTGCCGACCGCGCCGAGGACGACTGCTCCATATTGTGCACCGATCCGGACGTCCAGCGGCGGATATCCCCTGGACACACGCTGGACATTCCAGTCCTCGAGAGCGGCGATCATCGCTTCAGCGCACTGGATGGCCCTGGTCGCGTCGTCATGGCTGGCTTGCGGAACCCCGAAGGTCGCCATGATGCAATCGCCGATATAGTTGTCGACGGTGCCGTGGTGGTCGAAAACGACCTGCTCCATGCGACGGTGGAACTGACGCAGAAGTTCGAACACTGCTTCGGCCGGATGATCCTCGGAATAGTGTGTGAAGCCGACGATGTCGGCGAACAGCACCGCGATATCCTGCCGGCGGACCGGGCCGAAGGGCTCGTCATCCGTGGCGAGCTGGTCGACGACATTGGGCGAAAAATGCCGGGCGAGATTGGCGCGGGCGCGCTCCGCCTTGACATAGTCTTCCGACAGATGCCGGGAACGGGAGACGACCAGCGCCATGATCGCGCCGATAATCAGGACAACCAACACATTGGTCGCCTGCGCGAACGTATCGACGAAATTGGGGTTGAGATAGAGATTCAGTCGCTCTGTCATCGGCAGCGAATAGAGGTTCGTTGCCGGAATGACGGTTCCCGCATGAAAAACCACCCATCCCACCCCGATCGTCCACGTCAAGGCCGCGAGCGCGCCGAGATAGAGCGCCAATCGCGTCGAAAGGGTCAGCGCGCCAAGGCATACGAAAATCAGCAGGAATTTGAAGCTGCCCTCGCGCAGTTGCATCGCGGCCGGCGCGACCTCTTGGGCAAACGGGTTGGGCGTTACCAGCAGAACGGTCAACAGAATGATGTCCAGCGTACCGACGAGGTAACCGATCCACCATGGCGCGTTGCGACGGCGCGCAAAGCGAAACTGGATCAGGCCGACGAGCTGGAACAGCACGAGGCCTGCGAGCACGAAGAGCAGCGAGGCATCCCAGCGGCTGATCAACGAAAAGAAGCAGGAGATCACGGCGAGCGATGCCGTGCGCGCCCAGAACTGCAATGCAGCACCCTGGCGTTCTGCGCGCTCCCGCAAATTTTTCAGGCGCGAATAGCGGCGAAGTTCAAGTGTTGGCGCGGTCGGCATAGGATCACTTCGATTTTGCGGGGACGGTCACGCATTCGGCAAACCCGCCCCGTACAGTCTGGCAAATCAGCGCGCGAACTCTATCATGGTTTCGTTTTTGAAACGCGGCTGGCGCGTCAAGCCGGCAACGGGCGGCGTCCCTTTGCCGGAGCGGTGGGCCGGTCGGACGCACCGGCATCCCTGGGGTGCGGGCCGATCGGCATGATCGCCGGAAACGGGGTTGCGCCAAAAGCAAACGTCCATTTGTAGCCGGTCAGCCCGTCTTCCGGCGTCGTGTGCTGGTCGTGATGGGCGAGCAGTTTGGCGCGCTCGGCCAGTTCCTCCGCCTCGCGCTTCACCATCTCCGCCGTCTCCGGCCGCATCCGCCTGGAGAAAGAGACGAAGGTCGCTTCCCGCTCCAGATGGGTGATCGCCCAGCCGATGAAATTCTTGTTTGTCATCTCGAACAGCGGCCTGAGCGGCCCTTCGAAATTCCACTGGATCGGTGTGTCGACCAGCAGCCGTGCCGACAGCCCGCTGCCCAGCGCAATGAGGCCGAGCGCTTCGAGATCGCGCAGGTAGAGGAACATCGACGCTTCGCTCAAGCCCTGCGAGCGCATGACGCCCTCGGGCGTGAATTTCTCCGATAGCATGACGAAGATGAACAGCAACGCCGGCCGTCCGGCAAGCTTGCGCTCGACCTCCGGCGCGATGCGGTTGACCGGTCCCGGCCCCCGGTTCATCGACCCCAGCACGTTTTCCAGCTCGACGCCGGCGGCAGCGCAGATCCCGACGAGACGGTCGAGCTTGCAGTTGCGCTCGTGGAAGATGCGCTTGACCGTCGGCTCGGAAACGCCCATCCGCCCGGCAAGCTCACGATAGGTGACGCCCTTGGCCTTCAGCGTCCGCTTCAGCGCCTCGAAGATCAGGCTGTTCATGGAATGCACCTCTTTTGCGCCATTTCGTATCGGTTTCCGATACTAGCTCGAATCGTCCTTCCGGAAAAGTATCGAAACTCCTAGCTCTCCGCCATCCATCACAGGAGACCTGGCCATGAAAACCCTCATCCCCTCTATTTGTCTCGCCGCCTTCGCTATCGCGCTCGTGCCTGCGGCCGAGGCCGCCGAACTCTGGCGCGCCTCGGGCTTCGAGCAACCGGAATCGGCGCTGTTCGATGCCGCCAACCACCGCATCATCGTCTCCAACATCGTCGGCAATCCCGGTGAAGCCGACGGCAACGGCTATCTCTCGGTGCTATCGCTGGACGGCAAGGTCGTTAGCCGGCACTGGACCGCCGGCATGGATGCACCGAAGGGCTCGGCGATCTCCGGCGGCAAGCTCTACGTCGCCGACATCACCAAGGTGCGCATCGTCGATCTCGCCAGCGGCAAGCTCATCTCGACCATCGATGTGCCCGGCGCCGTTTTCCTCAATGACGTGACATCGGACAGTTCGGGCAAGGTTTATGTCACCGACATGCTTGCCGATGCGATCTACCGCATTGACGGCGACAAGCCGGAACTTTTCGTGAAGGATGCGAAGCTCGCCGCACCCAACGGCATCTTTGCCGATCGCGACCGGCTGATCGTGGCGTCCTGGGGCAAGGGCATCAAGCCGGACTTCAGCACTGCCGCGCCCGGGGGCCTGCTGTCGGTCGATCTCGCGACGAAAGCCGTGACGCCGCTGCCTGGCGCACAAAACTTTGCCGACCTTGATGGCGTCGTCGCCATCGGCGACAGCATCTACGCCACCGCCTACATGACCGGCAGGCTCTATCGCTACAAGGTTGGCGGCACGCCGGAGGCTGTGGCGCAGTTCAAGCCGGGTAGCGCCGACATCGGCACCGACGGCAAATCCGTGATCTATGTGCCGCTGATGAACGAAGGCGAGATCGCGGTGCTGAGCCTGGACTGACGGCGCACACTTGCCGGCTCAGCCAGCGGGCGCGGCTTTGAGTTGCGCCCGCGAATCCTTGATCGAGGCGGCAAAGGTCACCAGCGGCCGCTTGACGCCGTGGTTGATCAGCATGCGCCGTGTCTGCGGCGAGGCACCGGCGATGATGAAACGCACCCCTGCGCGCTTCGCCTTGTGCGCCGCGCCCTCGATGACATTGGCCGCGGTGGAATCGAAGAACGGCACCGCCGAGCAATCGAGGATGAAGTTCTTGCGCTGGTCGGCGATGCGGTCGAGCACCGTGCCGACAGTCGAGGCGGCGCCGAAGAAGAAGGCGCCGGAGATGCGATAGACGACGGTCTCGACGTCGCTTGCCTCGCTTGCATCGTAGGCGCGGCCGCTGCTGTCGGCGACATCGTCCTGCACCAGCGGCAAATCCGCCTCCACGGCGATCGACTTGGCCATGCGGTCGATGAACAGGATCGAGCCTAGCGCGAAGCCGACGACGATGCCTTCGGTGAGATCGCGGAAGACGACGATCAGGAAGGTTGCCATCAGCACCAGGGCGTCGCCGCGCGAAGCGCGCAGCAACGTGGCGAAGGCCTGCTTCTCGAACATGTTCCAGCAGACAACCGCCAGCACCCCGGCAAGGGCGGCAAGCGGGATGTAGCTGGCCAGCGGTGCGGCCACCAGCATGAAGACCAGCAGAAAAAGCGAATGCAGCATGCCGGAAACCGGCCCATGCGCGCCGGCCCGCACATTGGTGGCGGTGCGGGCGATGGTGCCGGTGGTGCAGATGCCGCCGAACAGGGCAGACGCGATGTTGGCAAAGCCTTGCGCCACCAGTTCGCAATTGGAACGGTGACGCCGCCCGGTCATGCCATCGGCGACCACGGCCGAGAGCAGCGATTCGATGGCACCGAGCAGCGCAAAAGCCACCGCATCCGGCAGCACCGCAAGCGCCTTGTCGAGGTTGAGTGCCGGCAGTGCCGGCAACGGCAGGCTGCGCGGAATGCCGCCATAGCGCGTGCCGATCGTTTCCGCCGGCAGCGAAAGCAGCGCCACGACAAGGGAGGCCAGTCCGACGGCGATCAGCATGCCCGGCCAGCCGGGCCGCCAGCGCTTCACCCCCACGATGGTGGCGATGGTCAACGCCGCCACCAGCGTCGCCGAGATGTTGAGCGTGCCGGCCGCGTGGCCGATCGCGATTAGTTTCGGCAGCAGCGGCCCGGGCTCCGGCCCGGCAAGCCTCAGCCCGAACAGTTCGACGATCTGGCCGGAGAAGATGATGATCGAGATGCCGGCGGTGAAGCCGACCGTCACCGGGTAAGGGATGAATTTGATATAGGTTCCGAGCCGGAGATAGCCGATGGCGAGCAGGAAGATGCCGGCCATCATCGTCGCCAGCAGCAGTCCGTCGACGCCTTCGCGCTGCACCGTCGCCGCCACCAGCACGATGAAGGCGCCGGCCGGGCCGCCGATCTGGAAGCGGCTGCCGCCAAGCGCCGAGACGATGAAGCCGCCGACAATGGCCGTGAACAGGCCGCGCTCCGGCGTCACGCCCGAAGCAATCGCAATCGCCATCGACAGCGGCAACGCGACAATGGCGACGGTCAGCCCGGCCATGAAGTCGGCCTGGAACTGCGGCAGGCGGTAACCTTCGCGCCAGACCGTCACCAGCTTGGGCGTGAACAGCTCTGAAAATGTCGGCTTTGCCGACTTCTGGGCCGGTTGATGCACTGCCCGCCGGATCTGATCCATGGACTGCCTTCCGCTTGCGTGAAGGCGGCGGGATCGTCGGCAGGACTGTCGGCGGTCGCCGTCGCGACTATATGCCGGCTCAGCCTTGCGGGTTCGGCGGCGCGACCGGCTTGAGGCGCACGCCCCGGCCGCCGCGCTCGCTGGTCTGGTTCTCGCCGATGAGCTCCACCCCGGCCTCGTCGAGAGCCTGGACAACCTTCATCAGCGTATCGACCACACCCCTGACCACGCCGTCACTCGCTTCCATGCGCTGGATTGTCGGAAGCGAAACGCCGGCACGCTCGGCGAGTGTCTTCTGATCGATGCCGGCCAGCGCCCTCGCGGCGCGCATCTGCGCGGCAGTGATCATCGGTCGGAACCCCCGTCTGAGTCTGCGGAGACGACGTGTAATACAATCATAGTGATGTTTCAACCATCATAAAGCATACATGAAACATGATCTCTCCACAAAGCCGGATGGCGGGATACGGGATGAGCATGCTACGTTACCGCCTTGGCTCTTATTGGCGGGGAAATATCCGTTGAAGATTTTCAGGACCTTGACTACGTCGGCAGCCTTGCTGTCGGCGGTTTTTCTGCTGGCAGGCTGCGGACACGGGCTGATCAACCGGCTGATTTGAATGTCGCTCCGGATCGTCAGTCTTCGGGCTCGTTGCCATCGGCCACCGCCTTGTTCCGCTGCAGCATTCGCGCCGCCAGCCAGCACAGCGTCGCCCAGGTGAAGCCGGCGCACCATCCCGCCAGCACGTCGGAAGGCCAGTGGACGCCGAGATAGACGCGGCTGACGCCGACCAGCAGCGTTAGCAGCACCGCCAGGCTGAGGACATAGATTTTCGTCGTTCGTCCCGGCAGGAAGCGCGCTGCCAGCGAGCCCAGCGTGAGATAGGTCACCGCCGACAGCATGGCGTGGCCGCTGGGAAACGACAGCGACGTCTCGTTGGCCAGGTGCGAGACAAGATCGGGGCGCGGCCGGTCGACGCCGGCCTTGAGCAAGGTCGACAGCAGCTGCCCGCCGGCCACCGCGACAAAGATCAGCAGCGCCGTCCTCGGCCTGCGGATCAGCAGGAGGTAGACGATCACCGCCGTTACGATCAGCACCAGCACGCTGGAGCTGCCGAGGCTGGTGATGTCGCGCATCGCGCCTTCCAGCCATGCCGGGCCGACGGGAACATCCGGCTGACCCACTTTTCGGAAAGCGAGCAGGATCTCAGTATCGAAAGCGTGCGGCGTGGTGGCCCGCGCCACCTCCATCAGTTCCTCGAAGCCCCACAGCCCGGCGGCTATCACCAGCCCGGCCAGCAGCACCGGAAATTCAAGCCAGTTGGTGAACGCACGCGGGGTCTTCATCGGACTACAATCGCCCCTGCAGGTAAGGCCCGAGCGAGATCAGCACCACCGCCGCGATGGCCAGCACGATGCCGGTCGCCTGCAAGGCGTTGACGCGTTCGCCGAAGAACACCAGCGCCACCACATTGACCGCCACCAGCTGGATCACCGCCGACAGGCTGAACGACACCGACATGCCGAACTCACGAACCAGCCGCAGCATCATCAGATTGCCCGCCGTATAGAGCGCCAGTGTCAGCACGATCTTGCCAAGGCTTGGCGCCAGCCCCCATTGCTTGGCCGCGATGGCCGCCAGCAGGAAGATCACCGTCGAAATGACGAGCTGCGCCAGTCCCCAGAAACTCACTTTTGTGCCTCGCTGTCCTTTGTGGCAGCTCTTGTTTCGCAAGCGTGGCGGCACGTCAAGCAGACTGCGGCGGAACAGGCCACGGCCGAGGTGCTGAATGAATGGCAGCGCGATCGCGGTCTGACTGCCACGCTCGGTCGGATTCGTGCAAACCCAGGCAGCTGCGCTCAAGCATTAGAAAAGAATGGACTTTTAAACATGGCGTCCTACGTCTTCTGGAGGAGACTGCGATGCCAAAGTCCGTCTATGACCGTGGCCTGCTGAAACCCGACGACATCGCCAGGCTGCAACGCGTGTTCGACGAAGCCTGCCGCAGGCGCGACGTGCATCCCGATTCCGCGGATGCGCGGGAGATCGCGCTGAACCTGCTTGCGCTGCACAATGCCGGCATGGTCGAGGAAGATATGCTTATGGAAACCGTGGGTTTCCGCCGGTTGGAGCCGAAATCAGCCTGAGGCCTGCAAGGCGGCCTGGAGCAATTCCAGAAAAGTGTGAAGCGGTTTCCGTCCGGAATTGGGTAAAAAACAAAGGCCTCTAGCCGGCGCGCTGCACGACGGCCACATTCATCTCTGCCCTCAGCCTGAAGCCGATGGACTCGTACAACCGGACCGCGCCGGCATTGCTGGCATAGGCATGCAGGTAGGGAATTTCGCCGCGCGCAAAAATTCGGTTGGCCACGAACACCGACAGCAGCCGGCCGAGGCCGCTGCCGCGAAATTCGGGATGCGAGCAGACGCCGCTGAGTTCGCTGTAGCCGGGCTGCTTCATGCGCTCGCCGGCCATCGCCGCCAGCCGGCCGCCGATCTTCACGCCCCAGAACTCGCCGAGGCTCAGCGCCTTGAGCGTGAACGGGCCGGGCTTGGTCAGTGACGCCAAAGCAAGCATCTCGGCCGCGTCGTCCTGCGTCAGCTGCTGCACACGCTCGTCCGACACGGAAGGCAATGGCGCCTCGGCAACCATCTGAACGCCGAAGGCGGTCACGGTCGCGGTCAGTTCCGGCGGCAAGGCAATGGGGTCCGCCTGGAGCATGAACACGCTCTCACCTGCAGGAATGAGGCTTGCGAGCGCCTGCAGGCTCTCAGCGCCGTCTGCCCCGGAAGCCGCGAAGGGGACGATCGAGGAGGGATAGCGCCTGGCGAGCCTGTCGCCATACGCAAAGATCCGATGCCGCGTGTCGAGCGCGCTCCAGACCGGACGATCGAGGACATGGCTCATGGCGCAGCATCCTGCTTCACACGACGATCGAGCGGGGCCGCCGCCAGGCCGTCCTCCATTGCCGAGAGTTGTTCGAGAAGCGGCCCTGCAAGGCCTTTGCACAAGTCGGCAACGGCGTTCTCGATGCGCGGCCAAACGTTCCGCTTCGCCTTGTCGACCAGGCGCTGGCCGTTCGCGGTCAGCGAGATCATCCTGCGGCGCTGGTCGTCGTCCGATGGCGCGGCCTCGACCAGCCCCAACTCGGCCAGCAGCGCCACGCTGCGCGTCACCCCCGGCTGGGTGATCCCCAGTGACTGGGCCAGTTCGCCGACAGGCAGCGGCCCAAGCCGGTCGAGCGCGGCCAGCAGAGGATACTGGCTGGACTGCACCGGCACCTCCAGCCCATCGAGCATGCGCTGCGTATCGGCCTGCAACTGCTCGCCGATGCGCTTCAGCCTGCTGCCGAGGGTGAGATAGCCAAGGGATCGAATGATGTCTTCCATGGGTGGTCCGTCTCCTGGATAAGTATAACATGTTATATAATAATGCAATGAACGAGTTCAAGCGCCTGCTTTGGAAGTTGGCCGCAAGCATCTCAACTTCGTCGTCCTTGGGCGAAGCAGGAGCGAAGCTCCGTCGCGGAGACCCAGGGATCATGCCTTGGCCGTGGAAGCAGCGGAGCAGAACCTGCAACGCAGCGTAGCTCAGAAGTCACGGCATGGATCCTCGGGTCTGCGCCGCGTCGCTACGCTCCTTGCTTCGCCCGTGGATGACGACGGGATGGCGTTTCGCCCAATCGCCAGGATATTCGATCCCGTCTTGCAGATGCGTTGAACCACCAGTCCGCGCCACAGCAGCAGCCCGAAGTGCGGTGGTTCTCCGTCCAGAAGCGCTCGTCTACAACCCCTTGGCGATCTGACGGGCAATCGCTTCGGCCTGCAGGCCGGCGCTGTGAAAATAGCTGGTCAGGCTTGGCCGCATGCCAATGAACCACAGGCCGGGCTGGCCGCTCGGGGTGCCGCCATTGGCCTTCGGCACGCCCTTAGCGTCGAGCACGCCGAGATCGCCCAGCATGGCCTCCAGGCCGGTGCGATAGCCGGTTGCCGCAATCACCACATCCGGCTCGAGCACCGTGCCGTCGTTCAGCCGCACGCCAGCGCCTTCGAAAGCCGCCACCGGCGCCACCACCGAAATCCGTCCGGCCTTCAGCGCGGCGACGGCGCCGTCATCAACGGCAATCGCGATCTGCTCGACACCGAGCCGGCTGGCGCCGCCCTTCGGCGCTGGCGGCAGGCCGAAGCGGGTGAGGTCGCCGAACACCAGCCGCTGCGTCGCGGCAATCGCGGCATCGGCAATCCAAGTCGGCAGCATCGCCATGAAACCGCCGAAGCGCGCCACCGCGACCTTGCCGATCCGCTTCGGCATCAGTGACGGACCCTGCCTGGCTGACAACCAGATGGCCTTGGTGTCGGCACGGGCGAGGTGGTTGAGCACGTCGAAGCCGGAATTTCCGGCCCCGACCACCAGCACGCTTTTGCCCACATAGTCCTGCGCTGTGCCGAAATCGGTGGCGTGGACAAGTTTGCCAGTGAAAGTCGCCTTGCCTTGCCAGTCCGGCGTCCATGGCAAGCGGTCGCGGCCGGTGGCGACGATGACATTGCGGGCGCTCAGCGTTTCCCGGCCCGTATGGACGAGCCAGCCATTGCCTCTGCGTTCGATCCGCTCGACGGCGGTGCCGAATTCGACCCTTATGCCGCGCGCGCGGGCAAAGTCCTGGAGATAGCCGACGATGGCATCCTTGTTCGGAAAGGCGGCGGTGCGTGGCGGATAGGCAAGGCCGGGCAGGGCCGACAGCGCGCGATGCGTGTTGAGGGTCAGCTTCTCGTGCCGCCGTCGCCACGGTTCGGCGATCCGCGGCTCCTTTTCAAGCACGACGACCCGCACGCCGCGCCGGCCAAGCGCGTCGGCGGCCGCCAGCCCCGCCGCTCCGGCGCCGATGACGATAACCGTATCGTCGAGTCCTTTCGGCCCCAGGACGATAGGCATCGTTTCGCTTGTCGTAGCCGCCATTCGGTCGAGATTTCCTTTCAGGTGCGCCATGGGGACCCGTCCTATATGGCACGTTCCATATGGCACAGGGGCGATATGATCGATAATGAGGTCGCGTCAATGCGACTGATTCGAGGCCTTGGGGGCAAGCCTCTGTTTATCATCGGCACGCGGAAGCTCGACCATGCCCTCCTTGCGTATCTTTCTCGACAGACTGCTGGAGGGCGCCGCAGCCAAGGTGCCGCGCCAGGATTTTTCGCATGTCGAGCGGCTGGCGCTTGTCCGCCAGCACGGCGACTTCTCGCTGGCCTATTCGACCGCCGTGCAGCAAAAACTGTCCTATTTCGGCGACGCCGACGGCTACATCGCCTTCGGCACCAAGATGAAGCACCATTTCGCGCTCGGTGACCCGGTGGCCCATCCGGCTGATCGGCCCGACTATATCAGGCGCTTTGTCGAAGCCGCCGACAGCCCGTGGTTCGTGCAAATCGGCGAACCGACGGCGCGCGTTCTGGCCGGGCTCGGCTACCAGGTCAACCGTCTCGGCGTCGACACGCGGCTGGAACTGCCGGCTCACGATTTTTCCGGCAAGCGCAACGAAACCGTGCGGTATTCCGAACGCTGGCTGTTGAAGAAGGGGTTTTCTTTTGGCGAAGGAGCGGTCTATCTCGACGAGGTCCAGCGCCTGTCACAGAACTGGCGGGCCGACCGCATCGTCAAGCGCTGGGAGATGGCGTTCCTCAACCGCCCCTTTGCCGATCATCTCGGCATCGATATGCGCCGTTTCGTGCTCTACAGCCCGGAAGGCGAGCTCGTCGCTCTGCTCGATTTCGATCCGATGTTCCGGGATGGCAAGGTGATCGGCTACACCACCTCGTTCAAGCGCAAGCACATCGATGCCTCGCCGCATGCCGAAATCGGGCTGACCAAATTCGCCGTCGACCGGTTTCGCAATGAGGGCATTTCGGTCGTCACGCTCGGCCTGTCGCCGATGCTCGATGTCGGAGCCAACGGCTTTGCCGAATCGAGCTTCTGGCGCAACGCCTTCGAGCGGGCCTATGAGTCTCCCTGGGTCAACCGCAGCAAGTTCAACCTCAAAGGCCAGGCGGCGTTCAAGCGCCGCTTCCACGGCATCGAGGAACCGACCTACATCGCCTTCCGCCAAGGAAGGCTGATCGAGATGCTGGGGTTGCTGCGCCTCATCAAGGCGATCTAGCAAGATCCGTGGCGGCCAACGTGGCCAATTTGCCCTCAGCAAAACTGTTGATTTGACCGGCGCACGGGCGATCGCCTATTTGCATGTCGCTCAAAAGTGGTCCCGATTTTGAGCAAACGACATGCGCGTCGCCTGAGTCCGTTCAAACGCGACGCGCTTAAGAGCGGCAGGGTCAGTTGCGCAGCCGGTAGCCGGTCCGGAAGATCCAAGCGACGATGGCGATGCAGATGGCGAGGAACACCATCGTCATGCCCAGGCTGACGGCGACCGAGACATCGGACTTGCCGTAAAAGCTCCAGCGGAAACCGCTGATCAGGTAGACGACCGGGTTGAACAGCGTCACCGTGCGCCAGGTCTCGGGCAGCATGTTGATCGAATAGAAGCTGCCGCCGAGGAAGGTCAGCGGCGTGATGATCAACAGCGGCACCAGCTGCAATTGCTCGAAGCTTTTCGCCCAGATGCCGATGATGAAGCCGAACAGGCTGAAGGTCACCGCCGTCAAGACAAGGAAGGCCAGCATCCAGAACGGATGCTGGATGGTGAGCGGCACGAACAGCGAGGCCGTCGCCAGGATGATCAAGCCGAGGATGATCGACTTGGTCGCGGCGCCGCCGACATAGGCGATGACGATCTCCAGATACGACACCGGCGCCGACAAGAGCTCGTAGATGGAGCCGACGAATTTCGGGAAATAGATGGCAAAGGAAGCGTTGGAGATCGACTGCGTCAACAGTGAGAGCATGATCAGGCCGGGCACGATGAAGGCGCCGTAGCTGATGCCGTCGATCTCGGTGATGCGCGAGCCGATGGCCGAGCCGAAGACGACGAAATAAAGCGATGTCGAGATCACCGGCGAGACGATGCTCTGCAGCACGGTGCGGAACGCACGCGCCATCTCGACCCGGTAGATCGCCCATACTGCTCGCCAATTCATGGCTCTTGCCTCAACAGATTGACGAAGATCTCCTCGAGCGAGCTGTTTTGCGTGTCCATGTCGCGGAACTGGATGCCGGCCGTCTCGAGTTCGCGCAGCAGCGATGCGACGCCGGGGCGTTCGCTCTGATTGTCATAGGTGTAGGTCAGCTGTGTGCCATCGTCCGACAGCTCCAACGCGTAGTGCGAGAATGCACCGGGAATGGCGGTGAGCGGGTTGCGCAATTCGACGATCAGGCGCTTGCGGCCGAGCTTGCGCATCAGTTCGGCCTTGCCCTCGACCAGGATGATCTCGCCGCGGTTGATGACACCGACACGGTCGGCCATCGCCTCGGCCTCTTCGATATAGTGCGTGGTGAGGATGATGGTGACGCCATCGTCGCGCAGCCGCCGCACCATCGCCCACATGTCCTGGCGCAGTTCGACGTCGACGCCGGCCGTGGGTTCGTCGAGGAACAGGATGCGCGGCTCATGTGACAGCGCCTTTGCAATCATCAGCCGCCGCTTCATGCCGCCCGACAGCGTGATCGCCTTGGCGTCCTTCTTGTCCCACAACGACAAGTCGCGCAGCACCTTTTCGACGAAGCCCGGATTGGGCGCCTTGCCAAACAGGCCGCGGCTGTAGGTGACGGTTGCCCAGACGCTCTCGAACGCGTCGATGGTCAGCTCCTGCGGCACCAGCCCGATCAGGCTGCGCGCCGCGCGGTAGTCTCGGTTGATATCATGGCCGTCGACGGTCACCGTTCCCGACGAACGGTTGACGATGCCGCAGACGATCGAGATGAGCGTCGTCTTGCCGGCGCCGTTCGGCCCCAGCAGCGCGAAAATTTCGCCACGTTCGATGTCGAGGTTGATTTCCTTCAGCGCCTTGAAGCCGGTGGCGTAGGTCTTGGTGACCCCGGAAATCGAAATGATGGAAGGCAAATTCGTGGAAGACATGAGGCCGAAAACGACTGTTTGAAAGAGGCGGGGATTATTATTGCGCTGAATGTCGGTGCGCACGGCGGGAAGTCAATGCCGCTGCTGACAATTGTGGACAAACGTTCCCCCTTTTGCCGTTTCGTCATGGGGGTATCGGGGCACTGACGGATTGATCCCATCTGCTGCGACAACGCGCCCCGCGTGACGCCAAGCCGCTTTGACCGGACCGCATCCGCCGCCTATTCTGCGCCAACAAACAGCAGCCGGAGCCCGCATGGACCCGCTCATCCTGTCGCGAATGCAGTTCGGGGCGAATATCTCGTTCCACATCCTGTTTCCGACCATCACGATTGCGCTTGGCTGGGTGCTGCTGTTCTTCAAGCTCCGCTACAACGCCACCGGCGATTCCGCCTGGATGCGCGCCTATTTCACCTGGGTAAAGGTGTTCGCGCTGTCCTTCGCCATGGGCGTGGTCTCGGGCGTCACCATGAGCTTCCAGTTCGGCACCAACTGGCCGGGCTATATGGAGCATGTAGGCAACATCGCCGGGCCGCTGCTTGCCTACGAGATCCTCACCGCCTTCTTCCTCGAAGCGGCCTTCCTCGGCATCATGCTGTTCGGGTTCCGCCGCGTCTCCAACCGCGTCCACACGCTGGCGACGGTATTGGTCGCCGGCGGCACCACGCTGTCGGCCTTCTGGATCATTGCGCTGAACTCCTGGATGCAGACGCCGGCCGGCTTCGAGATGATCGATGGCAAGGCGCATCCCGTCGACTGGTGGGCGATCGTCTTCAACCCGTCCATGCCCTACCGTCTGACGCATATGCTGCTTGCCTCCGGCCTGACGGTGTCGTTCCTGATCGCCGGCCTGTCGGCGCTGCGCTATCTCACCGGCGACCGGTCGGAATCGATGTGGAAGGCGCTGCGCACCGGCGTCTTCACCGCCGCCATCCTGATCCCGATCCAGATCTTCGCCGGCGACCAGCACGGGCTGAATACGCTGGAGCACCAGCCGCAGAAGATCGCCGCCATGGAGGCGAACTGGAACACCGGCCCCAACGTGCCGCTGGTGCTGTTTGCGCTGCCCGACGAGGCGGCGAAGGAAAACAAATTCGAGATCGCCATTCCCGACGGCGCCAGCCTGGTGCTGCGCCATTCCACCAGCGGTATCGTGCCGGGGCTCAACGACTATCCCGGCCTGCATCCGCCGGTCTTCCCGGTGTTCTGGGGCTTCCGCATCATGGTCGGCACCGGCATTTTGATGCTCATCGTCTCGTGGTCGGCGACCTTCTTCCTCAAGCGCCGCCACAGCCTGCCGAGGCCGCTGGCCATGCTGATGGTGCCGATGGCGCTCTCCGGCTGGCTGGCGACGCTGGCCGGCTGGTACACCACCGAAATCGGCCGCCAGCCCTGGCTGGTCACCGGCGTGCTGAAAACCGCCGACGCTATCGGCCCGGTCGCCGGCAGCCATGTCGCGCTGACGCTCTCCATCTATCTTATCCTCTATGTGCTTTTGCTGATCGCCTATCTCGGCGTGCTGGTGCACCTGGCGCTGAAGGCCGCCAAGGACGGCGATACCTCGCCGCTGCCGGGGGTGATGAAGACGGCCATGTCGCAACCGGCCGCAGCGGAGTGAGGAATGGTCCGCGTAGCCGACGAAAAGCCAACGATTCGGCTTTTCGAATGACGAACGCCCGGAGCCATAGCGAAGGGCAGAACCGTTGATGAGAGGGATGACAGACCGATGAGCTTCGACTGGCCAACCGCGCTGCCCCTCATCTTCGCCGGCCTGATGGGCCTCGCCATCCTGATCTACGTCATTCTCGACGGTTTCGATCTCGGCATCGGCATCCTGTTCTCGGTCGCCGAAGATGCCGAGCAGGACACCATGATCGCGGCAATAGGCCCGTTCTGGGATGCCAACGAGACCTGGCTGGTGCTGGCCGTCGGCCTGCTCCTGGTCGCCTTCCCGCTGGCGCATGGCGTCATCCTCACCGCGCTCTACATTCCGGTCTTCGTGCTTTTGGTCGGCCTCATCCTGCGCGGCGTCGCCTTCGATTTCCGCGCCAAAGTGCCTGCCGGCAAGAAGCATCGCTGGAACCGCATTTTCTTCCTCGGTTCCGTCATCGCCTCGCTGGCGCAAGGCTATATGCTCGGCGTCTATGTGCTCGGCCTCGATGTCGGCTTTGGCGGCATCGCTTTCGGGGCGCTGGTGGCGCTCTGCCTGTCGGCGGCCTATGCAGCGATGGGCGCGGCCTGGGTCATCTACAAGACCGAGGGCGAATTGCAGAGGAAGGCGGTGGCCTGGCTGCGCACGGCCCTTGTGCTGACCGCGCTCGGCATGGCGGCGGTGTCGCTGGCGACCCCATTCGCCAGCCCGCGCATCTTCGCCAAATGGTTCGTCTGGCCCGAAATGCTCTATCTGTCGCCGCTGCCGATCCTGTCGGCGCTGCTGTTCATGTGGCTGTGGCGGCAGACCTTCCACCTGCCCAAGCCCGACGACCGCCATGCGCTGCGGCCGTTCCTGACGCTCGCCACCATCTTCGCGCTCGGCTTTGCCGGGCTTGCCTGGTCGTTCTACCCCTTCGTGGTGCCCGACAGGCTGACCATCTGGCAGGCGGCGTCGGCGACGGAAAGCCTCGCCATCATCCTCGCCGGCACGGTGGTCGTGCTGCCGGTGATCATCTTCTATTCGTTCTATGCGTATCGGGTGTTCGGGGGGAAGGCGACGGATCTGACGTATGATTGAGGGGAGCTGATCTCCCCCCTTGAGGGGGAGATGGCCGGCAGGCCAGAGGGGGTCGCCGCGCGTGGAGCGCTAACCTTCTTCTGCCGCAGGAGGTCGCGTCCGGTCGGACCGACCCCCTCTGTCGCCTCCGGCGACATCTCCCCCTCGGGGGGGAGATTAGGTGCTCAGCTCTTCCCCGCCAGCACCAGCACCGGCTTCTCGCTGTACAACCCCGGGAACAGCGACTTCAAATTCGCCACCTTGGGTAGGTCGTTGTAGACGATGTAGGGGTAGGTCGGGTTCAGCGTCAAAAAGTCCTGGTGATATTCCTCGGCCGGATAGAAGGTTTTGCCCGTCTCCAGCGTGGTGACGATGGGCTTGGCAAACACTTTCGCCTGGTCGAGCTGGGCGATGTAGCTCTGGGCGATCTTCTGCTGCTCGCCATTCTCGGCAAAGATGGTCGAGCGGTACTGGGTGCCCGAGTCCGGGCCCTGGAAGTTCAACTGCGTCGGGTTGTGGGCGACCGAGAAATAGACCTGCAGCAGCTGGCCGTAGGTCACCTTGGACGGATCGTAGGTGATCTCGACCGATTCGGCGTGGCCGGTGCGGCCGCTGCCCACCGTTTCGTAGACGGCGTCATCCTTGGCGCCGCCGGTGTAGCCGGAGACGGCCTTGGTCACGCCCTTGACGTGCTGGAACACGCCCTGCACGCCCCAGAAGCAGCCGCCGGCGAAGATAGCCTTCGCGCTGCCGCTGGCGGCCTTCTCGTCCACTGCCGGCGGCGGGATCACCACCGCGTCCTCGGCCGAACGCGCCGGGCTCTGCCAGAGGGCAGCCGCAGCAGCAGCGACGATGAGCGCCGCAAGCGCGCTCTTGAAGATCGGCGTTCTCGTCCTTGCAATGCCGGTCATGTCTGATCTCCTTGATGGTGGCGAAGACTATACGACAGAACGTCCCGCCTGGTTTCTCAAATTGCCGTGCGCCGGCCCGGCCACTGTGCGGCCGGGCCATGGGACCCAGCCTTATTGCGCGGGCGCCATGGCGTCCGCCGGCTTCATCGCATCCGTTGCGGGTTTCATGGCATCGGCCGGCTTCATGGCGTCGGTGGCGGGTTTCATTGCATTCGTCGCCATCGGATCGGCTGGCTTCATGGCATCGGTCGCCGGCGCCATGGCATCGGTCGCGGGCTTCATCGCATCAGTTGCCATCGCCGGCTTCATGGCGTTGGTCGCTTCGTCCCCGCGGGCGCCGGAGGCGAAGGCGGTCATCGAAAGCGCAAAAGCGAGCGCGGTCAGGGTCTTGGTCATGATGGTATTTCCTCCTTGAAGAGGGCGCGCGGATGCGAGCCCGGTTATGCCGCGCTAGCGGCGTTGCGTAGAAAAAGAATCAGTCGGCGGCTGCAGCCAGGATCGGCCCCCCGCCGGGCGACTGCACCAGCACGGCGGTGCTCAAGCCGCCGGAGGCTGCCGGCAGCGGCAGTGTGGTGGCGTCGCCGCTCCAGCTGCCGAGTTTCTCCAGCGAGTGCACGACATTGGCATGCGGCAGCGTGCGCCCGGTATTCTCGCCGCGCGCCACCGGCACCTCGACGACGCCCTTGTTGTAGCGGACCAGCCAGACATCGGCGCGGCCGGCCGGCGCGGAACCGGCGCCGATGCTGATCTTGCCACCGTCGAGCGACAGCATCGGCCCCTTCGTGTGACCGCTCGCGGAAATCAGTTGCTCGATCTCGCCTGATGCCGCGCCCACCGCATCGGCACCGCCATTGACCACCACCTGCGGCGTGAACGGGCCGGAGCGGCCGAGCGACGGCTCATAGCGCACCTGGCGCTGGGTAAATTCCTCGCGGCCGAAAATGTCTTTCCAGCCGAGATAGTCCCAGTAGGTGACGTTGAACGACAGCGCCAGAACGCCCGGCTCGTCCTTGACCTTGATCAGATTGGCATTGGCCGGCGGGCAAGACGAACAGCCCTGGCTGGTGAACAATTCGACCACGGTGAGCGGCTGGGCGAAGGCGGTGCCGCCAAGCATCATCAGCGCCGCACCTGCGGCAGCCAGCATGCCGGCGCGTTTTGGGTTAAGTCCAGTCATCGGGGTCTCCGTTGCGGCGGGTTCATCCCACACTTCGTCGCTGCCCGAGGCTTCGTTACATGGTTCACCGCTTCGTGATTGGGGGCGGACGCGTCGTTGCCTTCTCCCCTTGTGGGAGAAGGTGGATCGGCGCGAAGCGCCGAGACGGATGAGGGGTGTTCCAGCGGAGTGAGACGTTGGTTAATCTAACGTCATGCCACATCAGCCCGTCGCTCCTGCCAAACGAAACTTTGCCCGTTCGCTCCGACGTGAAATGACGGAGGCGGAAGACAAACTGTGGCACGAACTACGTGACCGCAGGCTCGATCGGATCAAATTTCGGCGCCAAGTTCCTGTTGGAAAATACGTCGCCGATTTCGCTTGTCTTGAATCACTCCTCATCATCGAGATCGATGGGAGTCAGCATGCGGACTCAGAGTCAGACCAGGCCCGTAGAACGGAACTGGAGGCGAGAGGTTTTCGTGTGTTGCGCTTTTGGAACGACGATGTCCTGAAAGACATGGACAGCGTCTGCACCACGATAATCGCTTATGTAAGGGATGTCAGTTTGCAGCCATGGCGGTGAAAGAACGCCGGCGTCAAGCTGGAACACCCCTCATCCGTCTCGGCGCTGCGCGCCGATCCACCTTCTCCCACAAGGGGAGAAGGCAAGGGCACCGCCACCCCGCTTGCCCCTGCAACCCGCCCCTGCTAAAGCGCGCGCCATGAGCACGCCTCTCGACCACATCCGCAATTTCTCCATCGTCGCCCATATCGACCATGGCAAATCCACGCTTGCCGACCGGCTGATCCAGTCCACCGGCGGGCTGGAGCTGCGCGACATGAAGGAGCAGGTGCTGGACTCGATGGACATCGAGCGCGAGCGCGGCATCACCATCAAGGCGCAGACGGTGCGGCTAAAATACCGCGCCAACAATGGCGAGGACTATATCCTCAACCTGATCGACACGCCCGGCCACGTCGACTTCGCCTATGAAGTGTCGCGCTCGCTCGCCGCCTGCGAAGGCTCGCTGCTGGTCGTCGACGCCTCGCAGGGTGTCGAGGCGCAGACGCTGGCCAATGTCTACCAGGCCATCGACAACAATCACGAGATCGTCGTGGTGTTGAACAAGGTCGACCTGCCGGCCGCCGAGCCCGAGCGTATCCGCGAGCAGGTCGAGGAAGTCATCGGCATCGACGCCTCCAACGCCGTGCTGATCTCGGCCAAGACCGGCCTCGGCATTCCCGATGTGCTGGAGGCCATCGTCCACCAATTGCCGCCGCCGCGCGAAGGCGATGCGTCAGCACCCCTGAAAGCCATGCTGGTCGACAGCTGGTACGACGCCTATCTCGGCGTCATCGTTCTGGTACGCATCATCGACGGCGTGCTGAAGAAGGGCGCGACCATCCGCATGATGGGCACCGGCGCCAAGCATCTGGTCGAGCGCACCGGCGTGTTCACGCCGGCCCGCATCAATGTCGACGAGCTTGGCCCCGGCGAATTCGGCTTCTTCACCGGTTCGATCAAGGAAGTGGCCGACACCCGCGTCGGCGACACCATCACCGAGGACAAGCGCCAGACGGCCCATGCCCTACCCGGCTTCAAGCCGGCGCAGCCGGTGGTATTCTGCGGCCTGTTCCCGGTCGACGCCGCCGATTTCGAGGATCTGCGCGCCGCCGTCGGCAAATTGCGCCTCAACGACGCCAGCTTCTCCTATGAAATGGAAACCAGTGCCGCGCTCGGCTTCGGCTATCGCTGCGGCTTCCTTGGCCTGCTGCATCTGGAAATCATCCAGGAGCGGCTGGAGCGCGAATTCAACCTCGACCTGATCGCCACGGCTCCATCAGTCGTCTACCGGCTGCTGCTCACCGACGGCTCGACGAAGGAGCTGCACAACCCCGCCGACATGCCCGACGTGGTGAAAATCTCCGCCATCGAGGAGCCGTGGATCCGCGCCACCATCCTGACTCCCGACGACTATCTCGGCGGCATTTTGAAGCTCTGCCAGGATCGGCGCGGCATCCAGGCCGACCTGTCCTATGTCGGCAAGCGCGCCATGCTCATCTACGACCTGCCGCTCAACGAAGTCGTCTTCGACTTCTACGACCGGCTGAAGTCGATCTCCAAGGGCTACGCCTCCTTCGACTATCATCTGACCGACTACAAGGAAGGCGACTTGGTCAAAATGTCGATCCTGGTCAATGAGGAGCCGGTCGACGCGCTGTCGATGCTGGTCCACCGCACGGCGGCGGAAAAGCGCGGCCGCCAGATGTGCGAGAAGCTCAAGGAACTGATCCCGAACCATCTGTTCAAGATCCCGATCCAGGCCGCGATCGGCGGCAAGGTCATTGCGCGGGAAACCATCTCGGCGCTGCGCAAGGACGTGACCGCGAAGTGCTACGGCGGCGACGTCTCGCGCAAACGCAAGCTGCTGGACAAGCAGAAAGAGGGCAAGAAGCGCATGCGCCAGTTCGGGAAGGTGGATATCCCGCAGGAGGCGTTTATCCAGGCCTTGAAGATGGGGGACTAAGCGGTCCGGCCTTCGGCCGGACGCATCGACCCAGTGGGTCGATGCGAGCGCAAGTCCGGGTGGGAGCTGCCGAAGGCAGCGGGTCCCACCCCGGGGGTCGGCGACGTCAAAGGAAGCTACCGGCCAGCAATCCTCGTCTGTGCGCCGATCCCTCTCTTCAGGCGGCGTTCAACCTTTTTGATATCTTCTGCGGGCGGCAATGTTTCTGGCATATCGCCACCAATCTCGCGGATAGTTTGGCGGACTTTGGCGCCGACATCGAAGTGTATTCGATTGGCCGCGTCTTTCCCTTTGGTCTGCTCTCGCCGCAATTTTTCTTCCGTCTGGGTGGCGCGAAACAGATTCGCAGCTAACTCCGTGCTGCCCATGTGATCCAAGATCTGCTTGTTGGCCTTTAACCCTTTTCGCCTCCGTATTCCGGGGACGTCCAAGCCACCATAGAGGCCCTTGTAACCGTATGTTTGGAAGATCGCGAAATCGAGACCTTCACGAACACCGGCATTCTTTGCGGCGCTAGCCAAGTTCCTGTTGTGCTCTTTAATCTCGTCCCGAAGCAAACAACGGCGCTCATCCTCAGATAGAGGGACGTATTCGGCAGCAGCCTTATCTGTAATCTCTTGGCGACGGGTCTGAATCGCAAAATACGTCTGAGCGAACGCGACCTCTTGCTTTCTCGAGTCGCCGTTCTGTGCCGTTAAATAACTAGCATACCGGCTGAGGACGATGTCGTCTATTTCGCGCTCGGCTCCTTTGCCGAGACTGATCATTTTCCCGACGTCAGCAAAATGATCAGAAGTTGCATTCCCTGACGCCGCACACGCGTCGCGTGCCTTGTCGACAACCATCAAGAAGTTGTCCCATTTGGCATACCCGAAAAGTCGCTGCAGATCGCGGGCATACCAAAATTCGTTGCCCTGTTCATCCGTTTGAGCGGCTTCCTCGAACGCCGTTATAAGATCTTCGATGGTAGCGTTCGTTGCGGTTAGCTCTTGGGGGTGGAAGGCCTCTCCGAAGGCGATTTCTGCCAGCTTCCGGGACCGGTCACTATCTTCAGACATTCAGGCAACTCCGATTCGTGATCGAGCATGTTACCACGGGTCAACAATGATTCAGCCTACAATTGGCCCTTATCCCCGACTTGGCTCACTGAGCTGACTTGATACAGAATTCGGTGGTTAGCTCGAAATGCCTTTTGATATCGATGAGACAACCCAGCGTATTTCGCTCAAGCCAGTATTTTTATTCCTCTGAAGGGGAACACCTCCAAGTTCTATAAGGCGCTCATTGCCAACATTTGAGGTATTTGTATCAGAATACTTAGCTACAATTAGCAATTTCTTCTGTTGTATCGCTGTTATGCCAGCATGGAACGTGCCGCCGCTCTCCCGTGCCTCAATAACTATTGTCGCATCAGAAATACCGACGATCATCCTATTTCTGTCCATGGCTCGGTCTGCCCTCCAGACCGCGTCGGGCTGAAAATAGCTCAAAACCAAAATGCGTTGCCAATCCCAAAATTTCGCAAGCTCCTTCTTAATACGAAAATGCTTTATGCCCTCAGGTAAGACCACAACCGTGTACCCGTTGTTAGTTATTGCTCCTAGGTGAGCTTGCGTATCGACGCCTTTTGCATATCCAGAGACAACACATACGTTGTGGCTAGCAAATTGACTTGCGCAATCAAGAGCGACGTCAAGGCCTTTGTCGCTGGCATTTCGTGATCCACAGAAACCAACAGATGGGATATCCAGGAGATCTAAATTTCCTACATAATATATAGTTGGCGTATCAAAATGGCCGAACAGCTCTCGCATTACATTGGGGTACCGGCCATCCTGCGGAGCCAGTGTATTGTAAGCTAGGTCCTTCATCACAGATTATCTTGGTCGCCTGCCGATTTCACCACCGACAGACCGAAGACATCGATTTCGCCATGATGCTGCACGCGATTTCCGACAAAATTGATCGTACACCCACTTTGATATAGGTCGTCCATTAGAATTATCGCGCCCTTTCCCTTGATATCCGGGCTCATCTTAAACTCCGCTGCCTCCAGCGCATCCCATTTCTCGCCAATATTTTTTTCTTTCAGCTGAGCTTTCGGCTTGGTCCATTCGCCAGCGGACACAAGTTGCAACTCGAGTTTCTGAGCGACCCCGGTACAAAGGACGGTGGGAAGGTCGAATTGTTTATCGGGCCGCGGTGGGACCGGCGCAATCAGCTTAACGTTTTTGTAGCGAGGTGTGGTCGAGATAAACTGCGCTGCTAAATCCGTGAGCTTGCTAATCGCGCCCGTGTCTTGTTGATATTTCGCGGCGTATTCGAGATCTCCCAGAGGGGTTCTCGAATTGCCGTCGTAGTGCATGGAGAGTGCCACACTCGAATCTAAATGATCTCGGAGAAAAACGTGATCTCGGTGCCCGTTCATGAAGTTCCGAACTATGGGCATTTCGCTATCTGAAAGACCGCACCAAACCCCTTTTCCAAATTTGCTTCGAAACAATTTTAGGCCAGTTTCATATTCAAATATCTCTTCAATTGACTCTGGAAATGGTACAGAAAATCTGTACGGAGATTTATCATTATATTCGGCAAGAGCGTTCGTATGAGTGGATCCAAAGCATATACGATGAGCGATCCCATCTTCTTTTGAGGCAAGAAACCTTTCCTTAGTTAAAATTGGAACCCCAAAAATGTCGTGAAATCCAATCATGTCCCCCTCCATCAAACCATACGTCATCTTCAGAGGTGAATTTGTCAAGGAGATGAGACGGTCTTGGCTCCCTGCTCACGTTAGATAACGCGGCTCACCCTACTTTAATGTCGAGCGCGCCATTTGTTTGTGGCTACGCGACTAGCAGAGCGTCCTCTCAACTTCATCATTCCTACCCATCCCCATCCCCCATCCTTCATTTTTGCGCTCACTTTTAGCCGGTCACAAAGAGGCTTTGTCAGGCCAACCGGCCGCATTCGGCGTTAAGTCGCCCGTTGAAAACACCCTACCTTGGCGTATTCTCTCCCCGGCTTTGGGGATACACCGCATGCGCACCACCTCAGACACCGTCGCCGCGATCGGCCTCGCCATCGGCGGCGCCTTCGGCCTGGCCGGCACTTTCGTCGCCAGCGCTCCGCTGCGCGAAACACTCTGGGCGATCGATGGCGTGGCGCTTGTGGTGGCAACCGCGCTGCTGACCATGAAATACCAGCGGCTGGGCAATGACTGCGTTGCGGCCGGGTTCCTCACCTTCCTCGCCGGCGAGACCTTGATCATTTCAGGCGATGCGGCGGGGTTGGAGGCCAGTGTGCCCTCCTATGTCGGCGGCATCTCGCTGTGGGCGGCAGCACTCGTCCTGATCGGCGCGGAGAACACCTTTGCGCTGTGGATGCGGCTCACCGGCCTCATCGCCGCCATTCTGTTTGTCGTGACCGTGGCCATGGTGCTGTGGGGCGCGCCCTTGCTGCCGACCTCGGCGCCGCTGCCCGCCGCCGGCTATCCGTTTTTGGTGCTGACCTTTGCCGGCTGGATATGGACGTTGCTGAAGTCGCCGAGGTGATTGACGCGATCCGGCGGCTGGCGCCGCATGTGAAGGTGGGGCAGTAGGGGGCGTAGGGTATCACGAGGCCGCCCCCTCATCCGGCCGCTTCGCGGCCACCTTCTCCCCGCTGGGGACAAGAGGCGAGCACCAGCGCCGAGCGAGCTCCTCTCCCCTCGGGGAGAGGTCGGATTGCCCCGAATTGCCTTTCGCAATTCGGCTGGCAATCCGGGTGAGGGGGACTTGCCTAGCCGTGGCTCTAGGCCCGGCCCTCGCGGCGTGCGACCCTCGCATCTCCGATTCGGGATCCCATCATGCTCCGCCTCACCCTTGCCGCCCTGCTCCTCGCCACCCCGGCGCATGCCGCCGATATGGCGTTCTTCGTCAAGAACCTGCGCAGCCGGGCGGTGGCGGTGGAGCTGTTCAGCCGTGACCGCAAGATGTCGTGGCCGGGCGGCGACCAGGTGTTTCTGATCGATCCGAGCTCGCAGAAATCGGTGCCGATCTCGTGTAATCCGGGCGAGAATATCTGCTACGGCGCCTGGGTGAATGGCAATGATGCGATCTCGGCTGGGGTCGGGCCGGACAATGACCGGCCGTGCGATACGTGCTGTTTCATCTGCGTGGAGAAGACGACCGAGACGATCGATCTGGTTGAGTGAGGGGCGGGGCGCCGAAGCTGCTGATCTCCCCCCTCGTGGGGGAGATGTCCGGCAGGACAGAGGGGGGCGCGAAGGATCGCCAGCGTATGGATCAGCAAGCCTAAAATTGAAATGGCGCGGCTGCAGGAATGAGCGGTCGGCGGGACAGCGCCCCCCTCTGCCTTGCCAGGCATCTCCCCCACGAGGGGGGAGATCAGCAGCTCCACCAACCTCTCCCAATCCCCCCAAAATCAGTCACGCCCCGCCCTTCAATGTCAGCCGCCATCATGCGATGCTGATTCCCTCGGCCGGGGGGCCGATTTGCCTCGGGGAAACACCATGTCTTTCACTTGTCTGCGCCGCATCGTCGTCGCGCTCTCGCTGGCCGGGCTGTTTGCGCCGGCCGCGCACGCCGCCGACATCACCTTCGCCGTCAAGAACAGCCATCCCAACGCCATGCGCCTCGAGCTCTACAGCCAGGACCGCGACTATGTCTGGCCGGGCAACGACAAGGATTTTTATCTCGACGACGGCGAGACCAAGCAGATCCCGGTCTCGTGCGACGAGGGCGAGTCCATCTGCTACGGCGCCTGGGTCGACGGCGACGAGGGAACCTATTGGGGCGTCGGCCCCAACAACAAGGAAAAATGCGAGGATTGCTGCTACACCTGCAATGGCGGCGAGACGGAGGAAATTGAACTGACGCCGTAGGAAGTACAGCCAATCTCCCCCCAAGTGGGGGAGATGTCCGGCAGGACAGAGGGGGGCGCCATAGAGCGCAAGCCTCGGCAACCACCGAGCATCGTAATGCCGCACACGCCTCTACCGCCTCGACATCGCGCAAACGCCAGATCGATGCGCAAAGTCCTGACGCCAGCCGAACTCAAGCTCTGGAACGAACTTCGTGCCCACCGGCTGATGGGGCTTGGCTTCCGGCGACAATTTCCGATTGCCGCCTACATCGTCGATTTCGCTTGCCCGGGGAAGAAGCTGGTCATCGAAGTCGATGGCTCCCAGCATGCGGACGCCGGCGCGGCTGCCGGGGATGAAACGCGGACATCGCACCTCGAACAAGATGGCTGGACCGTCCTGCGGTTCTGGAATGACGACGTCATCCGCGACATCGACAATGTCTGCCAGCATGTTGTGATTGCGGCTGGGCTTGGAGGCGCATCCTGAACGGTGCTGGGCTTTAGGGCAGGGAAAGGTCGGCGGGACAGCGCCCCCCTCTGGCCTGCCGGCCGTTCGTCGCTCGGAAAGCCAAGCAGTTGGCTTTCCGTCCGCTGCGCGGACCACTCCTCAACCCCCACGAGGGGGGAGATCGGGTCTCCCCGCGGCTTTCGCCAATTAGCCCAGCAACGCCCTCTGCCGCTTCGGCCCGCCCGCCTTGCGCCAGGAGTTGAACCGGTGCGTCGCGGCGGCAAACGAGATCTTCATCTGCTGGGCGACCGAGTAGCGCGACCTGCCTTCGTCGAACAGGCGGTAGCAGCATTCGACGCCCTCCTCGGTCAGCTTGCCGTCGGGCGCCTTGTTGTGCGGATTGGCGGGGTCGAATTTTTCGACTTGCTGTTCGACCAGGCCTTTCAGCCGCTGCAAATCGGCCTCGATGCTGGCGATCAGATCGAGGACGGGTTTCGGATCGAAGTGGTCGTGCGGCTTTGCCGTCATCTTGCTCATGCCTTTCGCTTGCGTGTCGCGACAATATAGGTGAACATTTGCCGATAATGAAGGGCGCGTGGCAATCCGGCGCTTCAACATTTCTTGACTGGTGATTGACCGCGGAGACTGCAGCGCCTAGTTTAGAATTGTTCTAAACTGGGGTGAATTTCTCATGCTTTCCCGTGTCTTCGGTTTCGGCCGCCGTCCTTTCGAAACGCTGTCGGAACAGGAGATCCTGGCGCTGGCAATTTCGTCCGAAGAGGATGACGGGCGCATCTACCGCGCCTATGCCGACGGGCTGGCGGACAGTTTTCCGCAATCGGCGAAAGTGTTCGAGGCGATGGCGGAGGAGGAGGACGGCCATCGCGATTCCCTGATCGACCTCTACCGCAAGCGCTTCGGCGAGCGCATTCCGCTGCTGCGCCGCGAGCACGTGAAAGGCTATTACGAGCGCAAGCCCGACTGGCTGGTGCGGCCGCTCGGCATCGAGCATGTGCGGCGCCAAGCCGAAGAGATGGAGCGGCAGGCCTATCGCTTCTATGTCGAGGCGGCCAAGCGCACCGGCGATGCCTCGACGCGGAAACTACTCGGCGACCTGGCCGCGGCCGAGCAAAGCCATGAGAATTCGGCGCATCGGCTGGAACAGAAACTCGTGCCGGGCGAGGTGAAGGACGAGGAAGCCAGCGCCGAGCAGCGCCAGTTCATCCTGACCTATGTGCAGCCGGGACTGGCCGGGCTGATGGACGGCTCGGTGTCGACACTGGCGCCGATCTTTGCCGCGGCGTTTGCCACCCACGACACCTGGCAGACGCTGCTGGTCGGCCTCGCCGCCTCGATCGGCGCCGGCATTTCGATGGGCTTTACCGAAGTCGCTTCGGACGACGGCAAGCTGTCGGGGCGTGGCTCGCCGATCAAGCGCGGACTGACCGTCGGCATCATGACGATGCTGGGTGGGCTGGGCCACGCGCTGCCTTACATCATCCCGCATTTCTGGACGGCGACGGCGGTGGCGGCCGTCGTGGTGTTCTTCGAATTATGGGCGATCGCCTTCGTGCAGAACCGCTACATGCAAACCCCGTTTCTGCGCGCGGCGTTTCAGGTGGTGCTGGGTGGGGCGCTGGTGTTTGCGGCCGGGGTGCTGATCGGGAATGCATGAGCGCCAAGCGCCCCCTCACCCAGCCTCCGCTTCGCTCGGCTGACCTCTCCCCGAGGGGAGAGGAGGTTTTCGACGCCTGCGCCATCTCTTCTCCCCAGCGGCGAGAAGGTGGCCGCGAAGCGGCCGGATGAGGGGGCCTGGCGCGACGCCGATACCTAGTCACCCATTCACCGCCCGGCTGTCGGCCGGCGCTTCATCCCTCTCCGTCAGCCCATAGTCCCGCAGCACATGCGCAATGCGCAGCCGGTAGCCGGCAAAGATTCCGCCACGGCCGGCCTTTTGCGCCTGCCGGTGCTCTTCCGTGTTGCGCCAGGCTTTCACCGCTTCCTCGTCGCGCCAGAAGGACAGCGACAGGACGCGGTTCCGGTCGACCAAGCTCTGGAAGCGCTCGATCGAGATGAAACCGTCTATGCCGTCGAGCAGCGGCCGCAACTCGGCGGCGATACCGAGATAGGCATCGCGCTTTCCCTCAGCCGGTTGCACCTCGAAGATGACAGCGATCATATCTCCTCCTTGACCGCGGTCCGGAACAGCTGCCGCGGTCCATGCGGCCCCGACACCAGCTTCAGGAAGATGCGGTCCTCCTTCAAGATGAACTTTTCGCGGCGGGCGAATTCGTAATTGGCCTTGCCGGCGGGATCGGCGGCGAGGCGGGCGCGGTAGGCCTCGTAGGCGGCGAGGCTGTCGATGCTGTAGGCGGCGTAGGCCGTGGTGGCCGAGCCCTCATGCGGGGCGTAGTAGCCGATCAGATCGGCGCCGCAGCGCGGGATCGCCTGGCCCCAGGCCTTGGCATATTGCTCGAAGGCCGGCTTGCCGAACGGGTCGATCTCATAGCGGATGAAGCAGGTGATGGTCATCGTGATCTCCTTGGGTTTCGCATCGATAGTTCGAGCGGCGTCGAAACGTTGTGCCGCAGGGTCTGCTAAGCAAAAGCGCTGGCGGTCAGGCCTGCCAGAAGGATTTTGCGCATTCGCGGCGCACATCCTCACGGGTCAGGCCGAGATCGCGCAGCAGATGGTCGTTGACCTCCGCGAGGTCTAGCCGCTGCAGATGGCGGTCGTACCAGCGGGCGAGAAGCCGCCGTTGCAGCCAGGTGACGAACGGGAACGGCCGGCGGCTGGCGAGTGGGGCGGAAGCGGTTGGCATCGGCGTTCTCCTTGATCCCGCCCGACAATAATGCTTATCTGACGAGAATGCTTCGATGGAGGCCTAACTATGCGTGAAGGACCCGACATTGCCCGCATCGCCAGCCTGGTTGGCGATCCGGCGCGGGCAAACATGCTGAATGCGCTGATGGGCGGCACGGCTTTGACGGCCAGCGAACTGGCGCTGGAGGCCGGCGTCTCGCTGCCGACGACGTCCTCGCATCTGTCGAAACTGATGGAGGGCGGGCTTTTAACTTTGGCCAGCCAGGGACGGCATCGCTATTACGGCCTCGCCGGGCCGCAGGTTGCCGGCATGATCGAGGCGATCACCGGGGTGGCCGAAGCGGTCGGCCCCAAGCGCGTGCGGCCCGGCCCGCGCGACGGCGCCATGCGCGTGGCCCGCGTCTGCTACGACCACCTCGCCGGCGAACAAGCGGTGGCGATGCTCGACCGGCTCGTCGCGCGCGGCATCCTGTTGCGCGACGACAATGAGATCAGGCTCGGGGAGACCAGGCCGGGGGAGATCCGGCTGGGGCCAGCAGCAGCCTCGCATTTTTCGGCCATCGGCATCGATGTCGGCGCCAGGCCGCGCCGGCCGGTCTGCCGCGCCTGCCTCGACTGGAGCGTGCGCCGCTCGCACCTTGCGGGAACGCTGGGCGCGGCTATTCTGGACAAGATCCTGGCGGAGAAATGGGCAAGGCGGGAGAAGGACAGCCGCGCGGTGGTGTTTTCACCGCCGGGGAAGCAGGCGTTCGAGCGGGTGTTTTTGGCGTAGAGGTTCGGCAGCGCTAATTGGGCGACGCTGGCGGTACAGCACCCCCCCTCTGTCCTGCCGGACAGAGGGGGGTGTGACGAAACGCTTGCGTAGCAGGTGAGGCGCGCGACGCTCACCCCCGCTTCAGCACCTTCCCCTGCTTGAAAAAGTCCACCCACGGATCGGCCTCCGCTAGTTCCTTCAGCGTCGTCTTGCCCCCGATCGGGAAGGAATTCGGCGCCAGCCCCTTTTCAACCTCCGCCCACGTCACCGGGATCGACACCGTCGCGCCCTTTTTGGCGCGGGAAGAGTAGGGCGCGACGGTGGTCGAACCCCTGCCGTTGCGCAGATAGTCGACGAAGATTTTTCCGGTGCGCGCCTTTTTCGACAGCGTCGCCGTGTAGCGGTCCGGCGCGGCCTGCTCCAGCGCCTTGGCGAAATCATGGGAGAAGGTTTTGACTTCCTCCCAATCCGCCGAGGGTTTCAGCGGCACCAGCACGTGATAGCCTTTGCCGCCTGACGGCTTGACGAAGTTCGGCAGCGACAGATCGTCAAGCTTGCCTCTGATGTCGAGTGCGGCCTCGCGCACCGCCTTGACGTCGACGCCTTCATCGGGATCGAGATCGAAGATGATCTGATCCGGCTTTTCCAGCTCCTCGATCTTGCAGCCCCAGATGTGGACCTCGACCACGCCATACTGGACCAAGGCGGCAAGGCCGTCGAAATCGCGGATGAACAGGATTTCCTCGCCATCGGTTGGATCCTTCATGCGGGCAATCTTGTCGCTCATGCCGGCCGAGGCATGTTTCTGGAAGAAGCGCGGGCCGCCGATGCCATCCGGCGCCCTGACCAGGCTGAGCGGCCGGTTGACGACGAACTGCTCCATCCGCGGCCAGACAAGCGCATAGTGCTCAAGCAAAGCCTGCTTGGATATTTTCTCCTCGGGCCACAGCAGCTTGTCGGGATGGGATAGTTTTACGCTGGTCGTGATCGTCGCGGGCGCCTTAGCCCCGGCGGCCTTGCCGGCGCTGCTTGCCGCCGGCTTTGCCTTGTTTGCCGCCTTCGATGGCTTTTCCTGCACGACTTCCTCCGCCGGCTTGTCCTCGCGCAGTCCCTGGAACGACGCGTGGCGTATTATACGGTCCGAGGTCCAGCTGCGGAACTCCAGTTCGCCGACAAGTTCGGGCCTGACCCAGACCAGGCCCTTGCCCTTTGGCACCGCGGCGGCAAAGGGCGAGGCGTCTGCCTTCAGCGCATCGAGTTTTTTCTTCAGATCGGTGGCGCTCCTGGCTGTGAAGCCCGTGCCGACGCGGCCGGCATAGTGGAGCTTGCCGCCCTCGTGGTAACCGACCAGCAGCGAACGCAGGCCGCGGCCGGTCTTGTCCGAGGGCAGATACCCGCCGATGACGAATTCCTGGCGGGCCGTGCATTTCGATTTCACCCAACTTGGGCCACGGCCGCTCCGGTAGGGAGCATCGGCGCGCTTGGAGACGATGCCTTCGAGGCCCATGCGGCAGGCGTGCTGCAGCATGATCTTGCCCGGTTCCGCGAAATGGTCGCTGAAGCGAACAGCGGCATTTTCGGCCGTCTCGCCGAGCAGCTCCTGCAGCGCCTGCTTGCGCTCGACCAGCGGCTCGCGGCGCAAATCCTTGCCGTCAAGCCGCATCAGGTCGAACACATAGTAGGTGAAGCGGTCGGTTCGATTGGCGGAGAGATCCTGCTGCAGCAGCGAGAAGGACGAAACGCCGCTGTCGGCGAGCACGACGATCTCGCCATCGATGATGGCGTCGCTGCATTTCAGCTGGGCCAGTTCCGCGACGATCTCGGGGCCGAATTTCTCCGTCCAGTCGAGGCCGGTGCGGGTCAGCAGCCGCACCTCTGTGCCGGCGATCTGCGCCTGCATGCGGTACCCGTCGAACTTCACCTCATGCAGCCAGTCCTCGCCGGGCGGCGCCTCGCGCTCCAGCGTCGCCAGCTGCGGCTCGACGAAGTCGAGGCGCTTGCCGGCTTTCGCCTTGCTGGATGCCGCAGGCTTGTTGGAGTGCCAGACCTTCGGCTTCTTGCCGTCGGCGGTCTTGCCTTCCGCGACCTCTTCGATGGTCAGGCCGGACTTCACCGATTTCGGTGCGTCCTTCAGGATATCCTCGCCGGGGCGGGCGGCGGCATCGTCGGATTTGATCAGCAGCCAGTTGTCGCGCTTTTCGCCCGGGCGGGGTCTTAACCTGACCAGATGCCACCGCCCATTCAGCTTCTGGCCGTTGAGTTCGAAGTCGATATGGCCCTTTTTCATCGCCTTGGCCGGGTCGATCTCCGGCGTCCATGTGCCTTCGTCCCAGACGATGGCGGTGCCGCCGCCATACTCGCCCTTGGGAATGGTGCCCTCGAAGCCGGCATAGTCGATCGGGTGGTCCTCGACATGCACGGCCAGCCGCTTTTCGTGCGGGTCGAGGCTCGGGCCTCGCGTCACCGCCCAGCTCCACAACACGCCCTCATGCTCAAGGCGGAAATCATAGTGCAGCCTAGTCGCGTCGTGCTTCTGGACGACGAAGATGCCGCCGGGCTGCTTGCCGCGCGCGACCTTGCCCGCCGGCTCGGCCGTCTTCTTGAAATCGCGCTTGGACTGATATTGTTCGAGGCTGGCCACGGCGCCGACCCTCAAGCCGACTTGCGCTTGGGCGCAGAAGCTTTCGCCTTGCCGCTTTTTGCCGCCGGCTTGGCCTTCTTCGCCGGGCCTTCCGCCTGGCCGCCATCGGACAGGCTCTTCTTCAGCGCGTCGAACAGATTGACGACATTGGACGGCTTGGGCGCGGCCTGCGCTTTCGGAGCCTTCTTGCCGGCCTTCTTGGCGCGGATCAGTTCGAGCAGCGCGTCCTCATACTTGTCCTCGAATGTCGACGGATCGAACTTCCCCTTCTTCTTGTCGATGATGCGTTCGGCCATATCGGTCATCTCCTGGTCGGTCTTCACCGCCTTCATGTCGCCGAAGATGCTCTCCGGCTCCCGCACCGTGTTGCCGTACCGCAAGGTGGTCAGCACCATGCCTTTGCCGCGCGGCTCGATGACCACGGGCCGCTCGCGGCTATAGAGCACGACGCGCGCCAGCCCGGCCATCTTCTTGTCCGCCATGGCATCGCGAATGACGGCAAAGGCCTCCTCCGACACCTTGTCGGCGGGCGTGACATAATAGGGCGTGTCGAGATAGATCTGCTCTATCGAGGCTTTGTCGACGAAGCCGTCCAGCGCCATCGTGTGCGAGGACTCGATCTGCACCGCTTCGATCTCTTCGTCCTCGACATAGACGAACTCACCGGGGCTCACCTCATAGCCCCTGATCTCGTCGCCATCGCCCAGCGGCTTGCCGGTTTCAGAATCGACATAGATGCGCTTGACCGTGTTGCCGGTCTTGCGGTTGAGCACCCGGAACGAAACTTTTTCGGCGTGGGTGACGACGTTGGTCAGTTCGACAGCGCAGGTGACCAGCGACAGTTTCAGATAGCCCTTCCAGGCGGGGCGAGGTGCCATGGCGAACTCCTGCGCGATGCGGTTCAAGCGAGAACGGGCAAGGCCCGTTCCGGTTCCGGGCGCGCAACCAGGGGCATTTCGGCAGCGAGCATGGAAATTTCGAGAGGCTCGCCAAATCTGAAACAGAACCGCGCCCAAGCGACATCCAGACGAAACATATGTGATGCAAAAGTCACAATGCCGGAAATGGCGACGAACTACACCGAAAGACCCCCAAACAGCCGCATTCCGGCCACGAAGCATGGGGTTTTCGACCAAAGATTAACATCGTGTTCACCGACTATTCACGCCTCGACACTATGATCCCCCGCAATCGGACGGGACATCCGAAAATCGGGACAGGGACTTGAGTAAAATGAAATTCTGGGGCCACATCGCCGGCTATGCCGCCGCCATCCGCGAGTTCATCGCGCCGACCTATCGGCCGGAGCGCTACTACATGCGCGGCCCGGGTCCGGCCTGCGCCCGTCGCGGCAGCTCGCTCGGCGCGCACTGATCATGACGTTCGAAACGCGTCACGACAGCCGGATCTGCAGACCGGAGGCCGATCCCCGCGCAACCACCTATCGCGCCGAGCGCCCCGCGCTGGCCGCGAGAAGCCGTGCGACAACGCCGCGGCTTTGATCCCGCTGCCGGCGGGCTTAGTGTCTGAAGACACAAGTTGCCGGATGTCCCGTGACTTCTTCTCCTGAACCCTTCGATGCCAACCAGCCATTGATCGTTTTCGACGGCGTCTGCGTGCTGTGCTCGGGCTTCGTACGCACGGTGGTCGGGCTCGACCGCAAAAACCGCTTCCGCTTCGCCACGGCGCAGTCGCCCTTCGGCGAGGGCTGTTCCAGAGATACGGGCTGCGCACCGACAGCTACGAGACCAATCTGGTCCTTGTCGGCGGCGCTCCCTTCATGCGGCTGGACAGTTTCATCGCGGTGATGGCCGCCGAACTCGGCTGGCCGTGGCCGGCGGCGAAGGCCCTGCTGCTCATCCCGCGCCCCTTGCGTGACTGGCTCTACGAACGCATCGCCAAAAACCGCTACGCATGTTCGGCCGCAAGGACAGTTGCGAGATCCTGTCCGCCGCGATACGTGCGCGCGTGATCGGCTAATCGCATGTCACCCAAAAATGACCTCCGTTCTGGGAAAACGACATACGCAAAAAGAGCGGCGCGATGAGGCTTCTGGTCGTTGGCGGCTATGGCATTTTCGGCGGCCGCATCGTGCAATTGCTGGAGAGCGAGCCACGCCTGATCCTGCTCGTCGCCGGGCGCTCACTGGGCAAGGCCGAGGCCTGGTGCAAAACCCGCACCGGCGCGGCGGCCGACGCGCTTCGATCGCAATGGCGACGTCGCGCAAGGCCGGCCTGTTCGTTCGCGCCTCAGTCCGGCAGCGCCGCGACGGCGACGATCTCGATGACGATGTCTGCCTGGGCAAGCGCTGCGACGCCGATTGCCTCCGAAGGCGGCGGATTGTTGTCGCTACAATGCTTCGGACAATGCTCGGCGAAAAACGCGTCCAGCACGTCGAGACGAAAATTAGGCGAGCTGAGGACGCCGCCGTCGGGAAATGGGCCCTTTGACGAAAAAGGTCAGCCTGATGAGATGGTCGAGCCCGCTGCCAAGTTCTTCCAGATCCGATTTGATGTTGCCGAGAACTTCCCGCCACTGCGCCGCGGCATCGCCGGCGAAGCCGCCACCCTTCTTGCCGGCCGGATCGTAGTCAGCCGATGTCGCGGTGTTGCCGCAGAGATAGACGGTGCCTTTCGCACCGCTGACGACCGTGCCTTTGCCGCATGGCATCAACCGGCCGTTCTTGAATTTCTTGTGGGTCATGAGTTCCATTCTCTTCTCCCATGCCTCGTGTGACGTGCCCGCCAACGACAGAGGATAGTGCTGTGCGGAGCCACGGCCAGTCCGCTGCCGGTCATCCGCCAGCAGACGGAGGAACATCTGGTCCTTGCGAAATCTCCTGGCGGAGGCGAAAGTTTTTTCTGAAGCCTGTCGAAATCGGCCGCCGCCGCGCGACATACGTCTGGCCCCAATAGGATGCGGCCTTCGAAACCACGGGAGAAGACCCATGCGATACATGCTTTTGATCAACAGCGACGAAGCCGCGCAGGCGAACACGCCAATCGAGAAGGCTCGGCAGATGAGCGCAGCATATGCCGCCTATACCGAAGCGTTGAAGAAATCCGGCGCATGGCTCGCCGGCGAACGGTTGCGCCCGACCCAGGCGACCACCTCGGTGCGGATCACAGACGGCAAGACCAACGTGATCGACGGCCCCTATGCCGACACCAAGGAGCAGCTTGCCGGCTTCTACATGATCGAGGCGGCCGATATCGATACCGCCATCGACTGGGCGGCGCGCTGTCCGGCGGCGAGCGCCGGCACGGTCGAGTTGCGGCCGATCTGGGAAATGGCCGACTACATGCCCAAGAAATGACACCGTGATGGACAATCGCCCGAACGTCGCGCGGGCGGCGGCCGAAGCGGCCGCCCGGCAGAGTTACGGCAAGCTGGTCGCCTACCTTGCTGCGCGCACCCGCGACGTAGCCGGCACCGAGGACGCGCTGGCCGAGGCCTTTGCCGCGGCCCTTGAGCGCTGGCCACAGACCGGCGTGCCCGAGAAGCCGGAAGCATGGCTGCTGGCCGTGGCGCGCCGGCGGCGCGTCGACGCGGTGCGCCGTCGGCTGACCAGCGAGGCGAGCCGCGACCATCTCAAGCTGATGGCCGAGGAGATGGAGGCGAGCATGGAAGACGAAGACCTTCCCGACGAACGTCTCAGGCTGATGTTTGCCTGTGCGCATCCGGCGATCGAAGCCAGCGTGCGGGCGCCGCTGATCCTGCAGACGGTTCTGGGTTTCGACGCGGCGACGATCGCCTCGGCCTTCCTGGTTTCGCCGGCGACGATGGGCCAGCGTCTGGTGCGCGCCAAGAGCCGCATCCGCGAGATCGGCATTCCGTTCCGCGTGCCGGATCGCGCCGAACTCGGCGAGCGGCTGGGAACGGTGCTGGAAGCGATCTACGCGGCTTTCGCCGAAGGCTGGACCGACCCGGCAGGGACCGAGACGAGAGCGCGCAATCTGGCGACCGAAGGCATCTGGCTCGGGCGGCTGGTGGCATCGCTGATGCCGGACGAACCGGAAGCGCTCGGCCTGCTGGCGCTGATGCTGTTTGCCGAGGCGCGCCGCCCGGCGCGGCGCGATGCGGCTGGAGATTATGTGCCGCTCGCCGAACAGGATTGCCGTCTTTGGGATCACGCGCTGATCGACGAAGCCGAGTCGCTGCTGGGCCACGCCGCCACCATTGGCGTCATCGGCCGCTACCAGCTCGAAGCGGCGGTACAATCGGTGCATGCGACGCGGCGACGGACCGGCCAAACCGATTGGGCGGCGATCCGTAACTTCTACGATGCGCTGTCGGCGATATCAGGCTCGCCGGTGATTTCGATCAACCGCGCCGTGGCGATTGCCGAGGCCGAAGGGGCGGCGGCAGGACTGGCGGCGCTCTACGTGCTGGGCGACGACAAGCGGCTCAACGACTATCAGCCCTATTGGGCCGCTCGCGCCGGCCTGCTGGCCAGGCTCGGCAATGCGGCGCAAGCGGTCGAAGCCTATGACCGGGCGATCGGCCTTGAACGCGACCCCGCCGTGCGCCGCTTCCTGCAGGCGAAACGGGCGATCCTGCGAAATTGAAGCGTCCGTTCAGGCCGGCCACATCTCATGCGTGGTGTTGAGCCGTTTCATCAGCGGATGCGCGCGCAGCGCCGACCATAAGCGTTCGATGTTCGGCCAGTCGGCTCGCGCCTTGTCCATATCGGGGTGCCAGGCCACCAGCATGACGAGGTAGATGTCGGCCAGCGACATCGCGTCGCCGACCAGCCAGCCGCGCCCCTCGAGGGCTGCATCGACAATGGCGAAGCCGCGGTCCATCTCGGCAATGGCTGCCTGCTTGACGGCTTTCTTGCCGTCGGCATCGGCGGTGTAGCGATGGGCATAGTAGAGGCGCAGGATGGCGGGGTAGAGCACCGATGACATGAACGCCATCCAGCGCAGGAAACCGGCGCGATCCGGCGATCCGGCGGCCGGCGCCAGACCCGCCTCCGGATGGCGCTCGGCAAGCAGGATGCAGATCGCCGCCGATTCGGTTATCGATTGACCGTTGGGCAAGGTCAGCACCGGAACCTGGTTCAACGGGCTGATGTCGAGGAAAGCCGGGTCCGGCGGATCCTTCTTGGGCACATCGATCTTGTCGAATTGCGCGTTTGCCAGCGCCAATGCGGCCTCGACGACAAAACCGCCGCTGCCTGGGCGCGTGTAAAGCTTGTACATGTGATTCTCCCCCTGCCCGCGCGAAGCAGGCCGGGGCGATTTGACCCTGAAGCCGCCTCCCGCTCAAGCCGGTGGCGGACGCCACGGCCGGGTTTTCTGCGGTCCAGCCATGAGACTTCCGATGTCGGAGGGACAGCACCCCCCGATGCCCGGCAGGGCAGAGGGGGGTGCGAAGGATCGCCGCCTATCCAGTTAAGACGTTAAGCCCCCAGCCCGTCGAACAGGATCGTCGACAGATAGCGCTCGGCGAAGGACGGGATGATCACCACTAGGTTCTTGCCCTTGTTCTCCGGCCGCGACCCGACGGCGATGGCGGCCTGCAGGGCAGCGCCCGACGAGATGCCGACCGGCACGCCTTCAAGGCGGGCGACGAGGCGGGCGTTGGCGACCGAATCCTCGTTGGAGACCTTGACGATCTCGTCATAGATCGAGGTGTCGAGGATCTTGGGCGCAAAGCCGGCGCCGATGCCCTGGATCTTGTGCGGGCCGGGCTGGCCGCCCGACAGCACCGGCGAGGCCTCCGGCTCGACGGCGACGACATGCATCGAGGGCTTGCGTTGCTTCAGCACCTGGCCGACGCCGGTGATCGTGCCGCCGGTACCGATGCCGGCGACGAAGATGTCGACCCCGCCATCGGTGTCGTTCCAGATCTCCTCAGCGGTGGTGCGGCGGTGGATCTCCGGGTTGGCCGGGTTTTCGAACTGCTGCGGGATGACGGCGTCGGGCAAGGTGGCGGCCAGCTCGTCCGCCTTGGCGATGGCGCCCTTCATGCCTTTCGGCCCTTCCGTCAGCACCAGTTCGGCGCCGAGCAGCGCCAGCATCTTGCGGCGCTCCACCGACATGGTTTCGGGCATGGTCAGGATCAGCTTGTAGCCCTTGGCGGCAGCGGCGAAGGCGAGCGCGATACCGGTGTTCCCGGAGGTCGGCTCGATCAGCGTCGTCTTGCCGGGTTTGATCCGGCCCGACGCTTCCAGCGCCTCGATCATCGAAACGCCGATGCGGTCCTTGACCGAGGCGATCGGATTGAAGAATTCGAGCTTGGCAAGAAGGTTGGCAACTACGCCCTTCTCCTTGGCGAACTTGTCGAGCCGCACCAGCGGCGTGTCGCCGATCGTCTCGGTGATCGAGTTGTAGACACGGCCGCGGCCGGGCACGCGCGCGGAAGGCTTGTTCATTGGTTTCGCTCCCAAATCAGATCAGGCAATTGGCGTCGGCGGACAGAATAAGGCTTTCGCCCGCGCAAGATAGGCTGCCGGCCGAAAATATCGAGTGGGCCGCTTGCTGAAAACGCTTGCCTTCCGAAGCCGCATTTCCGGATGGACCGATCGGCGGAATGAATTGCCTGAACCGATCTACTGACGTGCGGCAATGGCTGCGGCCGCGCCCACCATGAAGCCAGCGGCGGTGCGGTTCAGCGCCTTCAGCGCGCGCGGCGATTTCAGGAACCAGCGCGCCTTGGCGGCCAGCGCCAGATAGGGCACAAGCACCACGAAGAGCACGATAACGGTGAGCGCGACCAGGATGCCATAGTCGGCGAGCGTGATGGTCTTCAGGTCGACGATGGTCGGCGTGATGGCGAGGTAGAAGATCATCGTCTTCGGGTTGCCCAGCGTGACGGTGAGGCCGGCAAGGAAGCTCGATACCAGGCCGCCCTTGCCTTTCCTGGCCTCGACAGTCTCGGGCGTGATCCCGGCCGTCCAGAAACGCCAGCCGAGGAAGGCGAGATAGGCGACGCCCAGCCATTTGATGACGAGAAACACCATGCCGAAGCTTTGCGCGACAAAGGCAAGGCCGAGCACCACCGCGGTGAGATAAATGAGGTCGCCGAGCATCAGGCCGAACGACATCGCCAGCGACGAGCGGAAGCCGGATCCGAGCGCCCGCGCCACAAGCGCGGTGACGCCGGGGCCGGGAATGGCGGCGGCGATGCCCAGCGCAGCACTATAGGCAAGGAAGCCGGTGAGGGTCATGACGGTCGCACCTCCTGAGCCGCTCTGATGCCATGAAAGCCTGCAACGGCAAAACGGATTCGATTGCGCCAAGCAGGACATGAACGCCGGTCATCCTCGCCTGAAAGCGAGAGATGGTTCACTTACGCCCCGAAGGCGGTCGGCTATCTCGCATGGCTCCGAACGGCAGGAGCACCCATGTTAGCCAAAAGACTTCACATCCAGCTCATGAAGTGGATGCCCAACAACTATTCCGAAGCACGCGGTCATGTCCACGAGCTGGAATGGTATCTGTGGTTCGAGGGGCGTCAGGCTTTCAGCCTGTTCGACGAGGGCGATAGCGATGTCGTTCCGCAGACTGGATATTTTACCGACAGCCGGGACCCTGGCGCTCACCCCATTCGTCCGATGATCTATCCGCTGGTCGTCAACAACCGGTTCAAGGTGCGACTGGTGGCGATGGAGCGTGACGGACCGCAAAAGATAGACCCCGACGACACCGCCAAAGGCGAATTCTACATCGACCTCGACACCAAATATCCGCCGGTCTCCGACTGGCGCATCATCGCTGCCGATCCGCGCAACACCGACCTCAACGTGGAAGCGTCGTTCCAGCTGCAATGGCTGGACTATGTAGATACCGCCGAGATTGCCGAGGATGGCCCGCCACGCATCATCGACAAGTCCAACTATCCCTATCCCTGGGGCGCCAATGTGATGGTGTTCGAGCACTGGCTCGGGCTTGGCCGCAAGGCGCCGCTCAAACTCATCGACCCGAACCGCGCTTCGCGCCGCGAATACTGGATGATCAATGGCAATGCGGCCCGGCGCATGGTGCAGGACCTCTATCGCTTCAACGTCAACCAGCTTGGCGTCGCCAACGACACCATCAGCAGTGTTTACGTGCCGAAGCTCAATGCCGGCCACGTCACGGTGACGCTTTACGAACACGATTTCAGCGACGGCCGCTTCGCGCAAGGGGCGAAGAAGTCCTTCGGCTCGGTCGGCCTCTTCAATCTCAGGGATACCGGTTTCGATGACCGTGTCTCATCGGCCGAGGTGATCCATACCTATCCCAAGGTGATCCATCGGGACGTACATTAGGGCCGGTTGCGCAGTTCGCCGGCTCAGGACGGGCCGTCGACATGGGTGATGCGCCAGATGGTGCCGTTGCCATCCTCGGTGACGATAAGCGCACCGTCCCTGGCCACCGCGACGCCGACCGGCCGGCCCCAGACGGCGTCGTAGGAGAGGACGAAGCCGGTGATGAAATCCTGGTACTCGCCGGTCGGCTTGCCGTCGCTAAATCTCAGCCGCACCACCTTGTAGCCGGTCCTCATACCACGGTTCCAGGAGCCGTGCAGGGCGACGAAGGCGTCACCCTTGTACTCTGCCGGGAAATTGCCGCCGTCATAGAACGCGATGTTGAGCGGCGCCGAATGCGCCTGCATCAGCACGTCGGGCACGGTGACCGAGCCGGCGAGGTCTGGGCGCGCGCCCTCGTGACGCGGGTCCTCGTTGGCGCCGATATAATACCAGGGCCAGCCATAGAATGCGCCGTCCTTGACGGAGGTGGCATATTCGAACGGCACATCGTCGCCGAGACCGTCGCGCTCGTTGACGACACACCACAGCGCGCCGGTCGCCGGCTGCACGGTCATGCCCGAACAATTGCGCAGGCCGGTAGCGAGGATGCGGCCATTCTTGCCGTCGGGGCCGAAGGCCAGCACGTCGGCACGGCCATCCTCGGAACCCCAGGTGGCGCCGAGTGGCTGTGATTTTGCCCAGGCGTCAACGCCGCTATTCGGTGCCTTCCCCATGCCCTCCGCGACGTTAGATCCGGAGCCGACCGAGAGATACAGCGTCTTCCCGTCCGGCGAGAAGGCGATATCGCGGGTCCAGTGGCCGCCGGTAGGGATGTCGGAGACAATCGTCTCCGGTTCGCCGGAGGCTTTAAGGTCGCCGTCGCGATAGGCGTAGCGGACCACGCTGTCGTTGTTGGCGACGTAGACCCATTGCGGCTTGTCGCCAGGCGGGTAGAAGGCGATGCCATAGGGCTCGTTGAGATCGTCGGCAAAAATGCCCTCTTCGGCCGGCTTCGCGCTACCCTTGGCCAGCCGATAGACGCGGATCTGGTTGGCGTCACTGTCGGCGACGAACAGGTCGCCGTTCGGCGCCACGCGCACGACCCGCGGATTGGAAATGCCGGAAGCAACCAGTTCGGCCGAAAACCCAGGCAGCAGGACGGGCTTCGCGCCCTCGGGCCGATCGCCAAGGCCGGCGCTGTTGGAGGCGGATTCGGTGATGTTGGGTCTTTTCAGATCATCCGGCCTAATCAGCCGGCGCACACCTGGCTTGTCGGCCTTCCAGTCGCCGAAAGCGTCCTTGCCGGTCAGCAGCAGTTGATCAGCCTGCTGGGCGAAGGCGCTGGTGGCCAGAAGCAGGGCAAGGCCTGCGAAGCCGGCAATCCGGATCATGCTGTTCTCCTCGAACTCGCGCCGGTCGGCGCGTCACGACAAGGGAGATATTGTGCGGCCGCCGCAAAAGAGAAGCGTGCGCGCGCAGATTCGACGAGAGAACCGCTCAACTTTCCTCTTCGACGTCCAGATCGTCGTCGAGACGCTTTTCCAATGCGACGAGATCTTCCGGCAGCGGCAAGCCCATGGCGCGCATTTCGCGCAGTTTTTCGCGCAGCTGCTCCTGGATTTCGTGCTCGTCCTCCGGCTGGTTGACCATTTCTTCGAGCAGCATGCTGATCTGGGCCTTGAACGATTCAAGCGCCATTCTGCGCCCTCCTTTACGGTGATCCCGGCTTCGGAATTATCTTAACATCCGGGTAATCAATTGCGCCGTGTAGTCGACCATAGGCACGATGCGGGCATAATTCAGCCTGGTCGGGCCGATGACGCCGAGCGCGCCGACGACGCGGGCGTCCTTGTCGCGGTAAGGCGCCACGACCAGCGACGAGCCGGAGAGCGAGAACAGCTTGTTTTCCGAGCCGATGAAGATCCGCACGCCGGGGCCGTCCTCGGCGAGGTCGAGCAGCTGGATCAGCCCGTCCTGCGTCTCCAGATCCTCGAACAGGTGGCGCAGCAATTCGATATCGGCCTGGGCGGTGACGTTTTCGAGCAAATTGGCGCGGCCGCGCACGATAAGGCGCGCCGGCAGGCCGCTATCGGCGCCGGCCCACACCGCCAGGCCTTTCTCGACCAGGTCCTGCGACAACGTGTCCAGCGCTGCCCGGGTCTCGTCCTTGATACGGGCGATCTCGATGCGCGCCTCGGCGAGCGTGCGGCCCCTGATATGGGCGTTGAGGAAGTTGGAGGCCTCGTGCAGCTGCGAGACGGTGATGCCGGCCGGCAGGTCGACGACGCGGTTCTCGACATCGCCATTCTGCGACACCATCACCGCCAGCGCCTTGGTCGGCTCGAGTTGGATGAACTCGATGTGCTTCAGCGCCACCTCGTTCTTGGTGGCGAGCACCAGGCCGGCGCCGCGCGACATGCCCGACAGCATCTGGCTGGCCTCGGTCAGCATGTGTTCCAGCGTCGCGCCCGAGCCGGAGGCGCGCACCTGCGCCTCGATGACCCGGCGTTCCTCGTCGGAGAGATCGCCAAGCTCCATGAAGGCATCGACGAAGAAGCGCAGGCCGGTCTGGGTCGGCAGGCGCCCGGCCGAGATGTGCGGGGCATAGATCAGGCCGAGATGTTCGAGGTCGCTCATCACATTGCGGATGGTGGCCGGCGACAGCGACGACGGCAGGATGCGCGACAGGCTGCGCGATCCCACAGGCTCACCGTCCTTCAAATAGGATTCGACGATGCGCCTAAAAATGTCGCGCGAACGCATGTCGAGCGATTGCAGCGCGGGCGCCAGCAAACTGGGTTCGGTGACTGCCTTGGTCATTCGAGCCAAAAACCTCCGGCTCAAGGATATAGACTTCCATCGCCCCCGCGCAACCCGGCGTCTGTATGGGGGCCTTTTCCTTTGCGCCATGGGCTGCATGCGTCTACAAGCCGCCGACGCAACCATAAAAGAACAGAAAGAGGCCTCGATGCGCCCTTCCAAACGCCAAGCCGACGAAATGCGCGCCATCTCCTTCGAGCGCGGCGTCTCCAAACACGCCGAAGGCTCGTGCCTGGTGAAATTCGGCGACACGCATGTGTTGTGCACGGCGAGCCTGGAGGAAAAGGTGCCAGGCTGGATGCGCAATTCCGGCAAGGGCTGGGTGACGGCCGAATACGGCATGCTGCCGCGTTCGACCGGCGAGCGCATGCGCCGTGAAGCCTCGGCCGGCAAGCAAGGCGGCCGCACGCTCGAAATCCAGCGGCTGATCGGCCGCTCCTTGCGCGCCGTTGTCGACCTGCAGGCACTGGGCGAACAGCAGATCACCGTCGACTGCGACGTCATCCAGGCCGATGGCGGCACCCGCACGGCCTCGATCACCGGCGGCTGGGTGGCGCTCTACGATTGCCTGCGCTGGATGGAAGCGCGGCAGATGGCCAGTGTTGCCAAGGTGCTGAAGGACCATGTCGCGGCAATTTCCTGCGGCATCCACGACGGCAAGCCGGTCATCGACCTCGACTATATCGAGGATTCGTCTGCCGGCACCGACGCCAATTTCGTCATGACCGGCAAGGGCGGCATCGTCGAGATCCAGGGCACCGCCGAGGGCGAGCCGTTCTCGGAAGGTCAGTTCGCGGAGCTGATGGGGTTGGCCAAGAAGGGCATTCAGCGGCTGGTGAGCTTGCAGCAGATGGCTGTGGCCTGATTGAATTTAACGTGATGACGTCGGCGATCCTTCACACCCCCCTCTGGCCTGCCGGCCATCTCCCCCGCAAGGGGGGAGATCAGAGGTCGCTACCGTTTTCGCCAACCATCAACGTTGAGACGCCGCCAGCGGAACTGCCAATCTCCCCCCTTGCGGGGGAGATGCCCGGCAGGGCAGAGGGGGGTGCCTCGTGACTCCCTCCGCGATTCTGGAATCGGCACTTTACGTCACTGATTTGCCGGCTGCCGAGACCTTCTACTCCGATGTCCTCGGCCTCCCTCTCCTCGGCAAGGTCGACGGCCGCCATCTCTTCTTCCGCTGCGGCCCGGGCGTGCTGCTGGTCTTCAATGCCGAAGCCACCAAAATCCCGCCGGCGCCCGATGCGCGGCTGAAAGTGCCGCCACATGGCACGGTCGGCGAGGGCCATCTCTGCTTTGCCGCAAGTGCGGATGAACTCGCACAGTGGAAGGCGCAACTTGAGGCGAAAAACATCGCCATCGAAAGCGAATTCGAATGGCCGCAGGGCGGGCGCTCGATCTACATACGCGACCCCTCGGGCAATTCGATCGAATTCGCCGAGCCAGGGATCTGGGGCCTTTGATGCATTCTCTCGATGGAAAGAAGATCGTCGTTGCCAGCCACAATGAAGGCAAGCTGCGCGAATTCGCCGACTTGATGGGTCCGTTCGGCTTCGAGGCGAAGTCGGCCAAGGACTACGGCCTGCCGGAACCGGAGGAGACCGGCACCACCTTCGAGGAAAACGCCTACATCAAGGCCTTCGCCGCGGCTAAGGCGACCGGCCTGCCGGCGCTGTCGGACGATTCGGGCCTGTGCGTCGACGCGCTCGACGGCGCCCCCGGCGTCTACACCGCCAATTGGGCCGAAGCTCCCGATGGCAGCCGCGACTTCGGCATGGCCATGCAGCGCACCGAAGTGGCCTTGCAGGAGGTCGGCGCCGCCAAGCCAGCGCAGCGCAAGGGGCGGTTCGTCGCCGTCATCTGCCTGGCCTTCCCCAATGGCGAGGCTGAATATTATCGCGGCGAGGCTGAGGGAACGCTGGTGTGGCCGCCGCGCGGCGAACTCGGCTTCGGCTACGACCCGGTGTTTTTGCCCGACGGTTTCGACAAGACGTTCGGCGAGATGAGCGCTGAGGAAAAACACGGCTGGAAGCCCGGTCAGCCGACGGCGCTGTCGCACCGCGCCCGCGCCTTCCAGAAATTCGCCCGCGCCAGGTTAGGCTCAGCTTAATGTCGCTGGACCGCAGCCCGGGCTTCGGCGTCTACATCCATTGGCCGTTCTGCGCGGCCAAATGCCCGTATTGCGACTTCAACAGCCATGTCCGTCACCAGCCGGTCGACCAGGAGCGCTTTGCCCGCGCCTTCGAGACCGAGCTGAAGGCGATGCGCGAGCGGACCGGGGCGCGCGAGGTGACCAGTATCTTTCTCGGCGGCGGCACACCGTCGCTGATGCACCCGCAGACGGTGGCGGCGGTGCTGGACGCCGTGGCGAAGAACTGGACGGTGCCCGACGGCATCGAGGTGACGCTGGAGGCCAATCCATCCTCGGTCGAGGCCGAGCGCTTTCGCGGCTACCGCGCCGCCGGCGTCAACCGCGTCTCGCTCGGCGTGCAGGCGTTGAACGACAAGGATCTGCGCTTTCTCGGCCGACTGCACAATGTCGACGAGGCGCTGCATGCCATCGGGCTGGCACGCGAAATCTTTCCGCGCCTCTCCTTCGACCTGATCTACGCCCGCCCCGGCCAGACGCTGGACGACTGGCAGGCGGAGCTCGAACAGGCGATCGGCCATGCCGCCGACCATCTGTCGCTCTACCAGCTGACCATCGAGGAAGGCACGCCGTTCCATGCGCTGCATGCGGCGCACAAGTTTACCATTCCCGACAATGACCGGGCCGCCGATCTCTATGCGCTGACTCAGGAGGTCACCGCGGCGCATGGCCTGCCGGCCTATGAGATTTCCAACCACGCCAGGCCGGGCGCCGAGAGCCGGCACAATCTGACCTATTGGCGGTATGGCGAATATGTCGGCGTCGGACCGGGCGCGCATGGCCGCTTTATCGAGAACGGCCACCGTGTTGTGACGATCGCCGAGCGGATGCCGGAGACCTGGGCCAATCTGGTGGAGGCCAGGGGCCATGGCGTCACCGGCGGCGAGATCCTGACGCGCTCCGAAGAGGCCGACGAGTTCCTGCTGATGGGGCTGAGGTTGGCCGAAGGCATCGACCTTTCCCGCTACGAGGCGTTTTCCGGGCGTGGCCTGTCGAGCGCCCGGCTGACCGTGCTGCAGGATGAGGGGCTGGTGGCGCCGATCGGCAATGCCAGGCTACGCGCCACGCCAGCCGGCATGATCGTGCTCGATGCCGTGGTGGCGGATTTGGCGCGATAACGCCTTTGAAAAACGTGCTCTTCGTCAAGCGTCGTGCTTGAAGCGGCGCTTGCCGCGGTGTTTCTCGGCATGCGCCTCTCCGGTCCGGGCCGGCTTGGCGTCGCTCTTGTCCCGGCGGACGCTGTTCTGGTCGTTCATCGGATGCGGCGGCGCGCCTTCGCGGGCGCTCTTCGTTTCAAGACGGGTGATGAAGATATCGAAACGATTGGGCATCGTACGGTCAGTGCTCCGTCGTGCTGTCCGGTTTGTTGTCCGAAAGCCTGACATTCGTCGGCAAGGCGGTGGCCGCCCGACTGGTCAGGCCGGTGTCGCTCTCGGCGAGCGCACGCTTGCCCTTTGGCGCGGGCACGCGGTTGCGCCCGGCATAGTAGGGCTCGAAAACGTCCTGCAATTCCAGGCTGTCCATCCTGTCCTCCTCCTCAAGAGACTCAGGTATTCAATCCGCCAGCCACGCTTTCGTTCCCCACTGTGGCAAAGACATGGCCGCCGGGTTACATCGGCGTCAGGTTTGGCCCGACGTTCGGGAGTTTTGCAACCCGGCGCGCGCCATGCCAAACAGGGCGAAACGGAGAGACCCGGTGACCGGCGAGAAACGCAGCTATGTGATCGGGCAGACCGAGATCGCAGTCCGGCCGCTGGCGCCGGCGCTGTATCTGGTGGCGACGCCGATAGGCAATCTCTCCGACATCACGCTACGCGCGCTGGAAACGCTGGCGGCCGCCGACGTCGTCGCCTGCGAGGACACCCGCGTCTCGCGCGTGCTGCTCGACCGCTACGGCATCCGCCGCCGCACCACGGCCTATCATGAACACAATGCCGGCGAGGCCGGACCGAAGCTGATCGCGGCACTCGAGGCCGGGCAGAGCGTGGCTCTGATTTCGGATGCCGGCACGCCGCTGATCTCCGACCCAGGCTACCGGCTGGTCGGCGAAGCGCTGGAGCGCGGCCTGCGCGTGGTGCCGATCCCCGGCCCATCGGCGCCGCTGGCGGCGCTGACGGCGTCGGGCCTGCCGTCCGACGCCTTCCTGTTTGCGGGGTTTTTGCCGGTGAAATCTGGGCAGCGGCTGACCAGGCTGGAGACCTTCAAGACGGTGCCGGCAACGCTGATCTTCTTCGAGTCGCCACGCCGGCTGGCCGATACGCTGCTTGCGATGGTCGAGGCGCTGGGTGGTGGGCGCAAGGCCGCCATCGGCCGCGAGCTGACCAAGACTTTCGAAGAGATGCGGACGGGAACGCTGCAGGCGCTGGCCGACCACTATGCGGCGGCTGACACGCCGAAGGGCGAGATCGTCATCTGCGTCGGACCCGCCGAGATCAAGGCCGACCAACCCGCCGACATCGACCGGCTGCTGCTGTCGCTGGCCGCCGAAATGCCGGCGTCCAAGGCGGCGGCGGAAGCGGCGAAGATGACAGGCGGGCAGAAGCAGTCGCTCTACCGCCGGCTGTTGGAACTCAGGAATGCGGTTGGAGAAGGCGAAGGTGGCTGAGCGCCCGGCCGCCAGCCGCCAAAAAGCCTATCGGCGCGGCCATCGCGGCGAGTGGCTGGCGGCAGCGGCGCTGATGCTGAAAGGTTATCGCATCCTCGCCCGCCGGCATCGCACCCGCTTCGGCGAGATCGACCTGATCGCCAGGCGCGGCGACCTGGTGCTGTTCGTCGAGGTCAAGGCGCGGCGCACGCTGATGGAAGCGATGGAGGCGATCGGCCACGAATCGGAGCACCGCATCGAGGGCGCCGCCGACATCTGGCTGTCGCGGCAGCCGGACTACGGCAGATTGTCGATGCGCTTCGACATGATCGCGGTGCTGCCCTGGCGCTGGCCGGTGCATGTCGAGAACGCGTTTTTTGGGAGGAGTTAGCGGCCTTTACCCTCCCCCTTGTGGGGAGGGTCGGTGAGCAAGCGACTCGACGCGTCGTTGGCGAAACGGGGCGGGGGTGTGGCGCCCCCACCCCGATCCGCTTTGCGGATCGACTGACCGGGGCGAGCCGCCTGTCTCGCCCGTCCTTCGGACCCCCACAAGGGGGAGGGTAAAGCTCACCCCCAAATGAAAAGCGCCACCAACCCAACCGCTCCCACCACCAGGCGCCACCAGCCGAACAGCGAATAGCCGTTGCGCGAGACGTAATCGAGCAGGAAGCGGACGACGATCAGCGCGGTAAGGAAGGCGGCGATGAAGCCGATAGCGATGATCGGCAGGTCGGCGCTGCTCAGCACGTTGCGGTTCTTGAACAGATCGAAGGCGAAGGCGCCGACCATGGTCGGGATGGCGAGGAAGAAGGAGAATTCCGCCGCCGCGCGCTTGTCGACGCCCAGCAGCAGCGCGCCGACGATGGTCGAGCCGGAGCGCGACGTGCCGGGGATCAGCGACAGGCACTGGAACAGGCCGATCTGCAGGTAAAGCCTTGTCGGGAAGCGCTCGACATCGCGATAGACCGGCTGCAGCTTCATGCGGTCCACGACCAACAGCACGACGCCGCCGATGATCAGCATGATGCAGATCAGCCTTGGCGATTCGAACAGCACCGTTTTGATGAAATCATGCGCCAGCGCGCCGATGATGGCGGCCGGCAGGAAGGCAATCAGGATGCCGATGACGAAATGCCGCGTCAGCCGGTCATGCGGCAGGTCGAGCAGCATCTGCCACAGGCGGCGGAAATAGACGCTGAGGATCGCCAGGATGGCGCCCAGCTGGATCAGGATCTCAAAGGCCTTGCCGGTGGAATGGAAGCCGAGGAAATGGCCGGCGAGCAGGATATGGCCGGTCGAGGAGACCGGGATGAACTCGGTCAGCCCCTCCAGCAGGCCGAGCAGCAGGGCTTCGACGATGGTGTGGCTATCCATGGCAACCTCGGCATTCAAGGGACGGAAGGAAACGGCTTGCGAATGGCTTGCTTGTCACGGCGCGGAAGTCCCCCTATAGGTCGCAGCACCGTGACGGCCGCATGACGGGCCGCCAAGACTTACCGGTGCGGACGGCGATTCGCCAGTGCGCCTTAATATCGCGGAATCATGCTGACGCTTTTCCATCACCCGATGTTCGCCACCTGCCGCTTCGTGCGCCTCGCCTTCGGCGAATATGGCGAGGAGCTGGCGCTGATCGAGGAAAAACCGTGGACGCGGCGCAAGGAATTTCTGGCGCTGAACCCGGCCGGCACCTTGCCGATCCTGCTTGCCGAGGGCGACGTGCCGATCGTCGGCGCCATGGTGATCGCGGAATATCTCGACGAGACACGTGGCGTCCTGAAGCGCGACAAGAGGCTGTTTGCGGAAGACCCTATGCAGCGCGCCGAAATCCGCCGCCTCACAGACTGGTATCTCAACAAGGCCGAAGGCGAAGTGACCCGGCATCTGGTGCGCGAGCGGGTGCTGAAGCCGGTGATGCCGGAAACGGCGGGCGGCGGTTCCCCCGATTCGGCGGCGATCCGCGCGGCGCGCGCCAACATTCGCCAGCACATGAAGTACACCAACTGGCTGGCCGGCACCCGTCATTGGCTGGCCGGCAGCAAGGTCACCTATGCCGACCTGGCGGCAGCGGCGACGCTGTCGGTGCTGGATTATCTCGGCGAGATCGATTGGCGCGAGCATGCCGCGGCGCGCGAATGGTACACGCGGGTGAAATCGCGGCCGTCGTTCCGGCCGCTGCTCTCCGACCGGGTTCGCGGCCTGTCGCCGGTTTCGCATTATGCGGACCTCGACTTCTAGAAGCCAAACCCTGCGCGCGCTGATCGACGCCGAGGCGCGGCGCGCCGGCTTCGATGCGGTTGCCGTCACCACGCCTGACGCGATCCCGCTGGCGCCGGCCAGATTGGCAGAATTCGTCGCCGATGGTTTTCACGGTTCGATGGCTTGGATTGCGGAGACGCTCCAACGCCGCAGCGAGCCTTCGACGCTGTGGCCCGAGGTGCGCTCGATCATCGTGCTGGCAATGAATTACGGCCCCGACCACGATCCGCGTGCGCTGCAGGCAAGGCGCGATCTCGGCGCGATCTCGGTCTATGCGCAAAACCGCGACTATCACGAAGTGATGAAGGGCCGGCTGAAGGAGATCGCCGGCAAGATCGTCGCGCGGGCCGGCGGCGACGTGAAGGTTTTCGTCGATACGGCCCCGGTTATGGAAAAGCCGCTGGCTGAGGCCGCCGGGCTCGGCTGGCAAGGCAAGCACACCAATCTGGTCAGCCGCGAGCACGGCTCCTGGCTGTTTCTCGGCACCATCTTCACCACGGCGGAGCTCACGCCAGATTCGACCGAGGTAGACCATTGCGGTTCCTGCCGCGCCTGTCTCGACGCCTGCCCGACCGATGCCTTTCCGGCGCCCTATCGGCTCGATGCCAGGCGCTGCATCTCCTACCTGACCATCGAGAACAAGGGGCCGATCCCGCAAGAATTCCGCGAAAAGATCGGCAACCGCATCTATGGCTGCGACGATTGTCTCGCCGCCTGCCCGTGGAACAAGTTCGCCCGCGCCGCCTCGGAGGCCAAGCTCGCCGCGCGCGATGAACTGCGCGAACCGCCGCTGGCGGAACTGTTGCAGCTGGACGACACGGCGTTCCGGACCTTTTTCTCCGGCTCGCCGATCAAGCGCATCGGCCGCGACCGCTTTGTCCGCAATGTGCTGACCGCCGCCGGCAATTCCGGCGATGTTTCGCTGGCCGGCCCGGTGCGCGATCTGCTTGGCGATGCCTCGCCGCTGGTGCGCGGCGCGGCGATCTGGGCGCTGGCGCGGCTGGTGACGGCCGCCGAATTCAACGGGCAGGCGGCGATCTACTTGAAAACCGAAACCGACACTACAGTGCAGGACGAATGGCTGTCCGCATTGCCAATCGAGGCGCATGCATGAGCGAAAAACAGGTTTTTATCTTCGGCGCCGGCTATTCGGGCAAAGCCTTTGCACGGGCCAATGCGGAGGCGATTACGATCTTCGGCACCACGCGCTCATCGGAAAAATTCGACGCGCTGCGGCAGGTCGGCATCGCGCCGCTGCTGTTCGACGGCGCCCTGACCCCTGAAATCGGCGATGCGCTGGAAAAGACCCCCCATCTCATCGTCTCCGTGGCACCGGAGGAGGCCGGCGACCCTGTGCTTCTCGCCGCGCGAAAGGCGATCGAGGCGATGCCGGCGCTTCGCTGGATCGGCTATCTCTCGACCGTCGGCGTCTATGGCAATTATGACGGCGCCTGGGTCGATGAAACGGCCGAGTGCCGGCCGGTGTCGAAACGCTCGTCGATGCGAGTGGCGGCCGAGCGGGACTGGCTGCAGCTTGGCCTCGAGACCGGCAAGCCGGTGGCGATCCTGCGGCTTTCCGGCATTTATGGGCCGGGACGCAACGCGCTGGTCAATCTGGAAAACGGCACGGCCAGGCGGCTGGTCAAGCCCGACCAGGTGTTCAACCGCATCCATTGCGACGACATCGCCGGTGCGCTCTGGCACCTCATCGGTGGCAATAGAGGCGGCATTTTCAACGTCACCGATGACGAGCCGGCGCCGCCGCAGGATGTCGTCACCTGTGCCGCTTCGCTGATGGGCGTCGAGCCGCCGCCGGAGATTCCTTTCGAGACCGCCCAACTTTCGCCCATGGCGCGGTCCTTCTATGGCGAGAACAAGCGCGTCGCCAACGCCGCGATCAAGGCAGCGGGCTACCGGTTCCGCTATCCGGACTACCGCCAGGCGTTCGATCGGATGTGGGCCGACGGCAGCTGGCGCGACGGCGAGCCGCGCAGCCCGATGAAGGTAGATAATCGAAACGCGAGCCCGAGGGTGATATGATTCGATTGTGTTGCGGACTTTTGCAGTGGGGTTCATGACGATTTCGATGCGATCCTTGACCGGCAGACGGCCGTTCCTGACGGCGGCGCTGGCGATCGTGGCGCTGGCCGGGCTGGTGGCGGGCGCAATCACGGCCGAGCCACGGGCAAAAGACCTGTTCGGCGCCAAGAAGCTGCCGGCGGTGGCTGCGGCGCAATCCTTCGGCTTCTATTCAAAGGGCTGCTTCACCGGCGGCGTCGCCATTCCGATGGACGGCCAGAACTGGGAGGTGATGCGTCCCTCGCGCAACCGGCGCTGGGGTCATCCAACGATGATTGCGCTGATCGAGAAGCTGTCGCGCGATGCCGCCGCCGACGGCTGGCCGGGGCTTCTGATCGGCGACATTTCGCAGCCGCGCGGCGGCCCGATGCTGACCGGGCACGCCTCGCACCAGATCGGCCTCGACGCCGACATCTGGCTGACGCCGATGCCCGACCGCAAGCTTACGACCCAGGAGCGCGAAAACATCAGCGCCACGCTGATGGTCGACGACAAGACGCATCTGGTGAAGGACAGGCTGTGGAAGCCGATACATACCAAGCTGTTGAAGCGCGCCGCGAGCTATCCGGAAGTCGAGCGCATCCTGGTCAATCCAGGCATCAAGAAGAAGCTGTGCGACACCGTCACCGGCGACCGTACCTGGCTGAGAAAAATCCGGCCGTTCTGGGGCCATGACTATCATTTCCACATCCGCATCGGCTGCCAGCCGGGTTCGCCCAACTGCAAGGGACAGGAAGCGACGCCCGACGATGACGGCTGCGGCAAGCCGCTGGCCTGGTGGTTTACCGAGGAGCCGTGGCGCCCCAACAAGAACCCGGATGCGCCCAAGGCGCGCGACCTGATGACGATGGCGAACCTGCCGAAACAATGCCAGTTCGTGCTTGACCAGCCCGACGCGGACTCGGCCGAAGCCGTCACCTATCGCGGCGGCGGCGTGCCGATCGCCGCCAGGGCGCCGGAACCCGACGCGCCTCCGCCTATTGCGGGCAATGCGGGCGGCTTGCCAAACGCAGCCAACGCCTTCACCGCCACGCCGGAGATCGGCATTCCCCTGCCAAGGCGACGGCCGCCGGCAAACGTCGGACAGTGATGGCGAACTGACGCTTTCCCTTTCCGGGGCCATGCGCTAGTCAATCGATTGAACACCGGGCGATTGAACACCGGGCGATTGAACACCGGGCGATTGAAAAACCGGGCGATTGAAACGGTCGCAACGGCGCCGCAAAGGGGACGAGCAAGAGCATGTCAGGCGACGACGACACCGCGTTGCGGTTTCCAGTGCTGATCGGCGACATCGGCGGCACCAATGCGCGCTTTTCGATCGTGATCGACGCAAATTCGGAAGCCGGTGAGCCGCATATCGTGCAAACCGCCAATTTCTCCACCATAGACGAGGCGATCCAGGCGGCGGTGCTCGACCGGTCGTCCATCCGGCCGAATTCGGCAGTGCTGGCGATCGCCGGACCAGTCGATGGCGACGAGATCCCGCTTACCAACTGTCCCTGGGTGGTGAAGCCGAAGCAGATGTTTGCCAATCTGGGCCTGGGCGACATCGTCGTGCTCAACGATTTCGAGGCGCAGGCGCTGGCCGTCGTGGCGCTCGGCGAAGAGCATATGGAAAAGATCGGCGGCGGCACGCCGGAGGAGAATGCCGGACGCGTCGTGCTCGGCCCCGGCACCGGCCTCGGCGTCGCCGGGTTGGTTCATGCCCTCCACCACTGGATACCGGTGCCTGGCGAAGGCGGCCATATGGATATCGGTCCGCGGACGCCGCGCGATTTCGAGGTGTTCCCGCATATCGAAAAGCTGGACGGCCGCATTTCGGGCGAGCAGATCCTGTGCGGGCGCGGTCTGGTCAATGTCTACCGGGCGGTCGCCAAGGCCGACGGCAAGCCGGCGCCGTTCACCACGCCGGCCGAAATCACCGGGGCGGCCCTGGCCAAGACCGATGCGGTCGCCGAGGAAGCGCTGGCGCTGTTCGTCACCTGCCTCGGCCGCACCGCCGGCGACCTCGCGCTGGTGTTCATGAGCCGCGGCGGCGTGTTCTTGACCGGCGGCATCGCGCAAAAGATCGTGCCCGCGCTGAAGGAAGGCAATTTCCGCGCCGCCTTCGAGGACAAGGCGCCGCACAGCGCGCTGATGGCCTCGATGCCGGTCTATGTCATCACCCACCCGCTGGCGGCACTTCTGGGCCTTGCCGCCTATGCCCGCAACCCTTCGCTGTTCGGCGTCCAGACCGCGGGGCGGCGCTGGCGGGCATGATCCATTTCGTCCCGAAAACGGGTATTTTCTTGGAAATGGCTGCCGCTTTCGTGACCCCAACCTCGGGCCGCGACGAAGTTTCGCCATAGGCAAGCCGTAGCCGGGGCGCTAAGAGGGGGCCGAATTCCAGCCTGGCATCCCTAGATGCCGGTTGATTTCAGATCGAATCGACCTGAAATCATCCGGCTCTAAATCAAAGAGATAGAGCATGATGTCGTCCGAAAACCGCTTCACACTTTTCGGCATCATGCTCTAGCAAACCACGAAGCGCCCGCGATTTGACCGCTCAAAGTCCACTCAAACTGAAAGTCCAGCCAGCTGAGGTCACTGCGGTGCTGCGCCGCATCCTGGCCGAAAACGGTAGTGAATATCGCTGGACCTATGTCGTTGCCGTCGGCTGCCTGCTGATTGTTTCCGCCACCACCGCCTTCACGGCGTGGATCATGGCCCCGATGATCAACGAGATCTTCTACGAACGACGCGGCGACATGATCGTCTGGATCTGCGCGGGGTTCATGGCCGCCTCCGTGCTGCGCGGCTTCGCCGGTTACGGCCAGGCGGTCGCGTTGGCCAAGATCGGCAACAATCTGGTCGCCCGCTACCAGAAGCGCAGCTTCGACCACCTGATGAAGCTCGGCGTCGACTTCTTCAACGATACGCGTTCCGGTCGGCTGGCGGCACAGGTCAACGAGAATGTCGGCGGCGTTCGCGATCTGCTGTCGCTGACGCTGACCTCCATCAGCCGCGACGCGGTCTCGCTGATCGCCCTCGTCGGCGTCATGATCTACCAGGATCCGGTGTTGTCGCTCAGCTCGCTGCTGATCGGGCCGCCGCTGATCTGGGCCGTCGTCTACATCACCCGCCGATTGCGGCGCATCAACCGGGAATCGGTGCTGATCAACTCGCGGCTGAACGGGTCCGTACAGGAGGCCACGCAAGGCATCGCCATCGTCAAGGCCTTCACCCTGGAAGCCGAGCTGGCGCGCCGGATCGGCATCATGGCCGATACGGCCGAGCAGCGTAACAACAAGATCGCCCGGGTCGCGGAGCGGCTGTCGCCGATTTCCGAGATTTTGGGCGGTCTCGCCATTACCTCCGTCCTTGCCTATTCCGGCTACCGGGCGCTGGTGCTCGGACAACCACCAGGCGCTGTGTTTTCCTTCATCACCGCGCTGATCATGGCCTACGATCCGGCACGGCGCCTGGCTCGTACGCAGGTCGGTATGGAACGTGCCCTGGTCAACGCCAGGATGATTTACGAGCTGCTCGACCTGGAGCCTAAACAGGGCGATGCGCCCGACGCGGTCGAAGCCAGGATCACCACCGGCGAGGTTCGCTTCGACAATGTGACGTTCGGCTACAGCGCCGACATGCCGGTGATCAGGAACCTGAGTTTCACCGCCGCGGCCGGCAAGGTTACGGCGGTGGTCGGGGCCTCGGGTGCCGGCAAGACGACGCTCGTGGCGCTGCTGCAGCGCTTCTACGATGTCGACAAGGGTTCGATCGAGATCGATGGCAAGGACATTTCCAAAGTCACCAAGCACTCGCTGCGCGGCTCGATCGCCTATGTCTCGCAGGCGCCCTATCTGTTCGAAGGCAGCATACGCGACAACATCCGTTTTGGCCGACTTTCGGCGACCGACGCCGAGATCGAGCGGGCGGCGGTGCTGGCGGCGGCCGACGAGTTCATCCGTCAGCAGCCGCAGGGCTACGACACGCCCGTCGGCGAGGGCGGCTCGACACTTTCCGGCGGCCAGCGCCAGCGCGTCTCGATTGCGCGGGCGATCGTGCGCAACGCGCCGATCCTTTTGCTCGACGAAGCGACCTCGGCGCTCGACAACGAGGCCGAGGCGCGCGTCCAGGAGGCGCTGACCCATGTGATGGAAGGGCGCACCACCATCGTGATAGCGCATCGCCTGTCGACGGTCGTCAACGCCGACCACATTATCGTGCTTGAAGAGGGGCGCCTGGTCGAGGAAGGCACCCATGCCGCACTGATGGCCGATCCAAACAGTGTCTACGCCCGCTTCCACCGCATTCAAGGCAAGAACGGACTGGGGCTTGTCGACGACTCGAAGCCCGTCCAAACTCCGGTCCGGCGCAGCCGCGCCAAGAAGGCGGTGGGGAGAACAGCATGAGCGAATCCGGCGAAATGGGCCTGGTGGTGGTGGGGGCGGCCGGCCGCATGGGCCAGACGCTGATCCGCGCCATCCATTCGATCCCCGGCGCCCGCGTCGTCGGCGCGGTCGAACGAACCGGATCGCCCTATCTCGGCAGGGATGCGGGCGAGCTTGCCGGCATCGGCATCATCAATGTGACGATCGGCGACGATCCGCTGCCGGTGTTCGCCAAGGCCGACGGCGTGCTCGATTTCACCATGCCGGCAGCCACCGTCGAATTCGCAGGCTATGCCGCGCAGGCACGCATTGCCCATGTCATCGGCACCACCGGCTGCTCGGCGGAAGACGACGCCAGGATCGAGGCCGCGGCGCGCCACGCGACGATCGTCAAATCCGGCAATATGAGCCTCGGCGTCAATCTTCTGGCGGTGCTGGTCGAGCAGGCCGCGCGCGCGCTCGGTCCAGAGGATTTCGACATCGAGATCCTCGAAATGCATCACAAGCACAAGGTCGACGCGCCGTCGGGCACCGCCTTGCTGCTCGGCGGAGCGGCGGCGGCGGGACGCGGCATTTCCCTTGCCGGCAACGATGTGCGGTCACGCGACGGCCATACCGGCGTGCGCAAGCCAGGAACCATCGGCTTTGCCAGCTTGCGCGGCGGCTCGGTGGTCGGCGACCACAGCGTCATCCTGGCCGGAACCGGCGAGCGCATCACGCTGTCGCACCATGCCGAGGACCGCGCCATCTTTGCCCGCGGCGCGGTCAAGGCCGCGCTCTGGGCGCGCGGCAAGAAGCCCGGACTTTATTCCATGCGGGACGTGCTCGGCTTGAGCTAAACTATCCATAATTTTGAAGGAGCAAACATGTCGGGAACTCTCGTGCTCGTGCGCCACGGCCAGAGCGAATGGAACCTGAAGAACCTGTTCACCGGCTGGCGCGATGTCGACCTTACCGAGCAGGGCCACAAGGAGGCCAAGGAAGCCGGCCAGAAGCTCAAGGCACGCGGCTTGAAATTCGACATTGCCTTCACCTCGGCGCTGATCCGGGCGCAGAAGACCTGCCAGCACATTCTCGACGCGGTCGGCCAGAGCGATTTGAAGACGATCCGCGACCAGGCGCTGAACGAGCGCGACTATGGCGATCTCTCCGGCCTCAACAAGGACGACGCGCGCCAGAAGTGGGGCGAGGAGCAGGTGCACATCTGGCGCCGCTCCTACGACGTGCCGCCGCCCGGCGGCGAAAGCCTGAAGGACACCGGCGCCCGCGTCTGGCCCTATTACCTGCACGACATGCAGTCGCATGTTCTGAAAGGCGGCACCGTGCTGGTCGCCGCGCATGGCAATTCGCTGCGCGCGCTGATCATGGCGCTGGACGGCAAGAGCGGCGAGGAGATCGTCAAGCTCGAGCTCGGCACCGGCGTGCCGGTGATCTACAAGCTCAACGCCGATTCCACTGTGGCGTCGAAGGACGTGCTGGAGGGGTGAGGTTTTCGGCCAGCGCATTCGCCAAGTCGGCGCTGCCCCTCATTGCCCTGCCGGGCAGTTCTCCCGGTATAGTGACGGGGAGAAGGGGCTGGCCGCAGCCTCGGCGCTCTTCTTGTGACGCAGGTGACCGGCGAAAATCATCGATGAGAGCGCCCCTCTCCCCGTCACTGTACGGGGAGAGGATGCCGGCAGGCAGGTGAGGGGCGGCGCTGACCCCCGGGAAACTAAGCCGGCAGGCAGCGGCCCTCGAAAAAGCGCGTTGACACATATCGTTTGCCCGCTTACATGAGCCCGCACCAGCCCAGATGGCGGAATTGGTAGACGCGCACGGTTCAGGTCCGTGTTCCGCAAGGAGTGGAGGTTCGAGTCCTCTTCTGGGCACCAAATTCCCGTTTCGGATAAGTCCGAAATGATTTAGACGCGAAGCAAAAAAGCCCGGTTCCCGGGCTTTTTTGCTGATGGATGACAGATAGTCCAGCGGAGGGTCAATGCGGCGGGCGAACCGCTTTCATTGCTTCTTCTTCGAGTGTCTGGAGCTTCTCCCGAATCTCCTCCGGCTCGGCATGCTCCAAGCCGACGACATCGTTTCTGGTCTCATTCAGCGAAACGATAATCTCATCAAGCTTGGCGTGAATGGCGGCCGTGTCGCGGTAACCCTGGATCAGCACAACGCCGGTGATCACGATGGCCGCTACCGACAATGCGTAGGTGACCACATTCGTCAGGCCGAATGGCACCAACGCAGTACAGAGCAGCATGGCTACAAGAAGGACATAGAAGCCCGGTGGCCGGGATAGAAAGTCGCCCATCACAAAGAGGAAGCGGTTCATATCCAGGCCGCGGTCAAAAATGCCACGAGTGCGGTGACGGCTACGCAAATTGGAATTGCTGCGAGTAAGGCAGCTTCCAGGACCCAAGTTTCCTTGTCGCTAAACATCAGACATCCTCCCGTTCAGAAAACGGCTGCCCGTAGAGCCTTCACAGCGCAGCCACAGCCCGCCGCTCCTGATCGGAGCGGCGGGCTCGCGCGTTACTCGATGATCTGCACGACCTTGCGCGTGTCGGGATCGACGAGAACCGCATGATCTCCGACTACCGTATACTTGTAGCGGACATCCGGAACGTCGATTGCGTGGAGCTCGACAGTGTCGGGAAGTGCCGTGCCGACGTTGAGTTCGACGCCGAGCAAACTGACTGAGGCCAGCTTCTGCTTATGGATATATTCGCGAATGACCGTCTGTTGTTCGGGCTTGAGAACAATAACGTCCTCGGCAAACGAGGTGCCGATGCCCGCCATAAGGACGAGGGCGCCGGCGGCGCTGACGAAATATCTGGTCATGGGAATTTCCTTTTCATAGGTCAGTTCGGAAGCGTGGATACGAGCAGATCAGCCGCCACTCGCAGGGGCTGGGGCAGGTGCCGCAGGCTTTGCGGGTGCAGCCGGAGCTTCCACCTTTGGCGCTTCAACTTTGACGTTGATATCCTTGCCGCCGTTGCCGCGGATATTGATGACGCCGGTAAAAATAAGCAATACTACGACTGCAATAAGTGCAAGAACAACAGCAATTGCAGTGCCGCCCCCACCACCAGAATTAACAACAGTTGGGCCGTCGGCCATGTGTTCCTCTCCTGTTTTATTTAGTTGCATTTGGGAAACGCCTGCCCCGCTTGAACGTTCCGCCTCGGGACTTGGGTCTTAGCTGATATCCGACTTTGGTCTGGTTCGCCGCGGACTGAAGTCACAGGAACAATCTGGCTGATCTCAAGTTCGGTCCCTCGGCGAACAGGCGTGGTGCCGTCGCCGGATTACGCGAGGAGAAAACCATGAAAATCCACTTTGCAAGTGCCGCTGCAGGCTTGTTGCTTTTGGCTGGGGTCGGCGCCGCCGCAGCTCAGGATGTCGTCATCACACCGGAGCAGGATACGGTCGTCCGCGAATACGTAAAAAAGCAGCCGCTGGCTTCGGTGAAGATCCCGGGCGTGGAGCTGAACGTCGGCAGTGCCTTGCCTGATACGGTCGAGCTGCACGAAGTTCCCAACGTCAAATACCGCTATGTCGTGGTCGACAACCGCACCGTCCTGGTCGACCCCGGCACCCGGAAAATTGTGAAGGTCTACGACTGATCGAATAGCTGCCGCCCGCCGCCGGCCATGGCGGCGGGCTGTGGATCACATTGCGCTCCAGGATGGTCGAAAATGATCGATGACGTCGAGACATCGCCAGCCCTCCATACCCGCCTGGGTTCTCTCAGGGCGAGAATGCGCGATGCGCGCATAACAGAGGCCGACATGAAGACCTTTCAGAAAGTCGCATCCATCATGGTTGGCGGCAGCGGCCGCATCAGCGGCGATGACCTGATTGCAGCGTCGTTCGTCCTCGAGGACCAGCCGGAAGGCTTGTGAGGCGGAGTACTCACGTGTGCAGGCGCCCGCAACGCTGATCCCAAGTGTTCTGGTGCTGAACACATTCCTGCTGCGGGCCGGCGTCGAAGGCGTGCCCGCTGGCGAGGTCGCGTCGCGCTCAAGCATCGTCCAGAACACCATGTCGCCGCATGTGAAGATACCCGGCCATGCGAGCCGATGCCGGCGCCGTATCAGCGCGGCCGGCAGAACCGGCAGGCCGGTCCAGAGCGTCGCCACGCCTATGGTCACAAATGTCACCGAGGCCAGTTTGGTCCAGATCGGATGATGGTAGCGGGCGATCGCCATCTCGACCGTACGGGCGCCGGCCTGGGAAGGACCCACCAGCGCGCCGAGGCCGACCGCCGCGCCCAGCGTGGTCGGCGCGCTGTTTACCCTGCAACGCGCGGCTATTCGGCGTGCTCGCACAAGTTAGCTCCAACTTGAGGCACGGCGTGAAGTCTCGGTGCCTGCCCCCACGATGGCGAGGTACGAAGTCAAAGGCGGTCACGCTCCGCAATCACGAGATTTGTCGATAATAAGCGATATTACGCTGTATTCGCGACTATTCGATCGCTCTTCCATAGTGGGCGATTAGATAAAATTGGAAATGATATCCCGGGTCGGAGGAGGTCGAGCCATTCGGACCGGCATCAGCATGATTGAACCGCAGCCACCGGAAGTTGACAGTGATCATCAGCGGGATCGGATTTGGTACGAAGTCTTAATACGTCTCACCTAAGTTCCAACTTTGACTTCGGGAGCGCGACGTTCGACAGAAATATCTCCGCAGGTTACATTCGCCAGTCAGACAGCGCTCCGCACTCGAATGGATGTCTCTGAATGCCGGGCCTCACGCCTTCACGACCGCACCCGAGAACCTTGGGATGGATGGGCACGACAGCGCTCGCCATGGGTGGCAGCAATCAAAGCCTGTTTCTGATTGCCGCCCTTTTTGTCGGCCAAGGGAATATTCCCGGTCAAGGAAGCGCTGCTGTTCCTTTGCTCGTTGTTGGTCTGCTTCTAGGCTGGGCCGCCGCGCCGGCTTGGACCGAGTTGGTTCTCATGTGGCCAAACCGCGTCGGCGGTATCTCTGCAGCGTGCGCCGAAGCCTTCCGACCTTACAGTCCCGTTCTCTCCGCTCTGACCGGCACCTGCTATTGGTGGGGTTGGGTGCCTACCTGCGGACTGACAGCGGTTCTTTCAGCGTCTGCAATCCAACAATGGTACCTGCCGGGCCTCCCCGTGGAGGCGGTCGCCTGCGGGCTTATCGCATTCTTTACGGCGATCAACCTGTGTGGAATCAAGTGGGTGGTCCAACTGGCGATCCCGATCGCCACGGCCTCCGCGACGCTTGCGTTTCTCTCATCCCTCGTACCGGTCATCAGTGGCTCGGTCGACTGGCGGCAGGCGACGGATTTTGCCCTGACCAGCCCGTTTACCGGCCTGTTCGGCGACATCACGTCGGTGATGGCGGGACTGTACCTGATCGGGTTTGCCGCACCGGCATTTGAGGCTGCAGCCTGCCATGTTGGCGAAACCATCGATCCCAACCGCAACATTCCTCTAGCGATGTGGGCCAGCGCCGCAATGGCCGGCGTCTATTTCCTGGTTCTGCCGGTTGTCTGGCTGGGTGTGCTCGGACCGGAGCCGCTCGGCACCGACCTCGCCATAGCTCTCGGGCCTACCTTTGCGCCCTTGTTGGGGAGTTTCGGCAAGGCGGCCGCCATCTGGCTCATCATGCTGAACATGTTCCATGGAACGTTGCAGCCATTGGCAGGCGCCGCGCGGACCCTTGCGCAGCTGAGCGAAGACGGCCTGCTGCCGAGCTTCCTGGCCAGGCGCACCTCAACAGATTGTCCCTGGGCGGCAACGCTGCTCACAGCTGCTGCGGCAATCGGCTTCATGCTGTGCGGGTATCCGCTCTGGATGATCGCCGCGGCCAATTTTACGTACCTGATCAGCATCTGCATGCCAAACATCGCAGTCTGGCTCTTGCGCCGTGACAGTCCCGAAGCCGAGCGACCCTTCCGGGCTCCCAGGGGAACGATCATCCTTGGCGTAGGCGCGGCTGCAATATGGCTGTTGACTGCCATACTGGGATTTCAGCAATTTGGCCTTCCTACCGTCCTGTTCGGTCTGGCTTTGGCATATTCGGGTGCTGCGCTCTACGCCTGGCGCACGATGGAGGATCGATACGCACTCGGTCTACCCTTGCTGCCACATACGCTTCACCTGAAGCTTACCGGAGCCATGCTTTTTGTGCTCGTGCTTGACGGTGCCGGCTATTTCCTGGCGATCGGCAGCGTTCCCCAAGGCGACACTTCATTGGTCGCCGCGCTGGAGGACATTTTTGTCGTTGTCGCGCTGCTGACCATCAGCGTTGGCCTGATCTTGCCGGGAATGATCACCCATTCGGCAACCGAGGTGAGCAACGCGGCAAAGCGTCTGACATCCGGAACGCTGAAGGATTTCTCTCTTGCCATGGTCGCCCTGGGGCGGGGAGACCTCGCTGCGGCGCACGCCTCCGTGAACATCATGCCGGTTACCGTAAACTCTCGTGACGAACTTGGAGAGATGGCCGAAAGCTTCAACCTGCTCCAGGACAAGGTGAGGGAAGCCGCCCACGGCCTGGACGACGCGCGCGAGAACATGAACGTAGCGCGCAGCGAACTGATGGCACGGCACGAGGAAATCGCGCATCTCGCGCACCACGATCCGCTTACCGGCCTGGCGAACCGAGCCGCGCTTGCAGCACACTTGGCCACGACGCTCGAGCGTGCAAAAGCAACGCACGCCAGCTTTGCCGTCTTCAGCATCGACCTTGACCATTTTAAAGAGGCGAACGACGTTTTCGGGCACGCCGCCGGCGACGATCTGCTTTGCACCATCTCCCGGCGTCTCCAAACTGCGGCGCCTGAGGCCTTTATCGCGCGCATGGGCGGGGACGAATTCACGGTTGTCCTGGCCATGGATGACCGGTCCGCGAGTGCCAAGGACGTTGCGGACCGTCTGTTCGAATCGGCGGCAGGCAAATTCGAAATCCGGGGCCAGCACATTTCGATCGGGGTGAGCATCGGGGCGGCGATCTATCCGAAAGACGGAGAGAATGCAGCGGCGCTGATGGCAAATGCCGACGCAGCGCTCTACCGGGCCAAGGCGGACGGCCGTCGAATGGTGCAATTCTTCGATCCTGAGATGGATAAGCGGCTAAGAGAGCGCTACGCCTTGCAGCGAGATTTGCGCTCTGCGGTCGGCCATGGCGAACTTGTGCTTCATTATCAGCCGCAAGCCAGGATGGACGGCGAAATCTTTGGTTTCGAGGCACTCGCCCGATGGCACCATCCAAAGCGTGGGCTCATCTCCCCAAACGCGTTTGTCTCGCTTGCCGAACAGGATGGCACGATCGTTGAGATAGGTGAATGGACGCTCAGGCAGGCGTGCAGAGACGCGGCCTCCTGGCCCTCACCGCTGCAGATCGCCGTCAACCTCTCTCCCGTGCAGTTCCGTTTCGGGGACCTGGTAGGCCTCGTTCATTCTATCCTCTACGAGACCGGCCTTGCTCCGGGGCGGCTGGAACTGGAAATCACGGAAGGGGTTCTCATCCGCGACCGGGCAACCGCCTTGTCGGTTTTGCGGAGGTTGAAGGCGTTGGGCGTCAGGGTCTCGATGGATGATTTTGGCACGGGGTATGCCTCGTTGTCCTCGTTGCAGGCGTTTCCATTCGACAAGATCAAGATCGATCGCAGTTTTGTTTCGGGTGTCGGTTCGAATGCCCAATCGGCCGCCATCGTTCGCACGATACTCAGCCTGGGGAATGCGCTGGCCTTGCCTGTCATCGCGGAGGGTGTCGAAACAGAGGACGAGCGTGCCTTCCTGATGAAGGAAGGATGTCCCGAAATCCAAGGATATCTGGTGGGGCGCCCGCATCCGATAGCGCTCTACAAAGATGTGACGAATGGGCTTTCGCCGGGATCTGCCTTCGGGGAGCCCGAGGATACCACCGCACCCCAGGCGCTTGGCGTAACGCGATAGCCGCGGCGCCGTTCGTCGGCGCGCTGCTCCTGCAACACACCGGTGATCGAGGACTGCCGACGGTACTGCTCGGGCTCGCCCTTATAAAGGTCGCACTGGTCGGCGCGCTGTTTGCCTTGCGGGGCCATGCGAAGCATCCGAACCAGCTGGCGCGGGAGCCACCTCCCCTTCCGGCCAGTCCTCCAACAAACCACTTCAAACCCGGCCGTCTCGGCGCTACGTTCGCACCTATGGCCCCACCCACCCAGCCGATCACCGTCACCCGCCGCGACCAGATGTTTCCCATCCTGGGCGACGCCGATATCGAGCGCATGCGCCGGTTCGGCGAGGCGAGTTCCTATGCCGCCGGCGAGCACATCGTCACCGCCGGCACCGTGGCGCCGGGGCTGATCGTCATCCTGTCGGGCACGGTCGATATCACCCAGGATGTCAGGCCCGGCCGGCGCGAGACCATCGTCACTCATGGTCCGGGCAATTTCATCGGCGAGCTGGCGCAGCTTTCCAGCCGGCCGTCGCTGGTCAATGCGGAGGCGGCCGAGCCGGTCGAGGCCTTCGTCATCCCCTCGCAGCGGCTGCGCGACCTGATGGTGCAGGAGGCAAGCCTTGGCGAGCGGATCATGCGGGCGCTGATCCTGCGCCGCGTCGGGCTCCTGGAAAGCGGCAGCAGCGGACCGATCGTCGTAGGTCCGACCGGCAATGGCGACACGCTGCGGCTGCAGGGGTTTCTGCGCCGCAGCGGCCAGCCGCACCGCGCGCTCGATTCCGACAGCGACCCGTGCGCCAAGACGCTGATTGAGCATTTTCATGTCGACCCGCACCATCTGCCGATCGTGCTCTGCCCCAACGGCAAGCTGATGCACAATCCCGGCGAAACCGAACTTGCCCGCTGCATCGGCCTGCTGCGGCCGATCGATCCCGACATGGTCTATGACGTCGCCATTGTCGGCGCCGGGCCGGCGGGGCTGGCGGCCGCGGTCTATGCGGGATCCGAAGGGCTGTCGACCATCGTGCTCGATTGCCGCGCCTTCGGCGGCCAGGCCGGCGCCTCCGCGCGTATCGAGAACTATCTGGGTTTCCCCACCGGCATTTCCGGCATGGCGCTGATGGCGCGCGCCTACAACCAGGCGCAGAAATTCGGCGTCGAAATAGTCATCCCCGACGAGGCCAAGCTGCTCGGTGCAGCAGGCGAGGGCTACACGCTCATCGTCGGCGACGGTGAAAGCCTGCGCGCGCGCACCGTGGTGATCGCCAGCGGCGCGCGCTACCGCCGCCTCGACGTCGCCAAGCTGGCCGAGTTCGAGGGCACGTCGGTGCATTACTGGGCCTCGCCGATCGAAGCGCGGCTATGCACAGGGCAAGAAGTGGCGCTGGTCGGCGCCGGCAATTCGGCGGGGCAGGCGGCCGTCTATCTCGCCAGCCAGGTGCGCAAGGTGACGATGCTGGCGCGCCGCGGCGGCCTCAGGGAAACCATGTCGCGCTATCTGGTCGAGCGTATCGAGGCGCAACCCAACATCGAGGTGCTTGGCGAGACCGAGATCGAGGCGCTGGAAGGCGAAGGCGGCAATCTCACCCAGTTGCGTTGGCGCAACCCCGGCGGCGTCGAGACGCGCCCGATCCAGCATCTCTTCCTGTTCATCGGCGCCGACCCCAACACCGATTGGCTGGCTGGGTGCGATATCGCGCTCGACGCCAGGGGCTTCGTGCGCACCGGCGCCGACATAGGGGCGGGCCAGATGGAGACCAGCCGCAGCGGCGTGTTCGCCATTGGCGACGTGCGCTCCGGCTCGGTCAAGCGGGTCGCCGCCGCCGTCGGCGAAGGCGCCCAGGTGGTGGCTGCCTTGCACGCCTATCTCGCGCGACCCAACGCAGCAGCGCCCGAACTGGCCAGGAGAGCATAATGGATGAATGCAAACACACGCGCGACATCAAGACGGTGACGCCGAGCGCGCTCGGCTGCGAGGAGTGCCTGAAGAGCGGCTCCATGTGGGTGCATCTCAGGCTCTGCCGCACCTGCGGCCATGTCGGCTGCTGCGACGACTCGCCCAACCGCCACGCCACCAAGCATTTCCACGCCACCAAGCACCCTATCATCGAAGGCTACGACCCGCCGGAAGGCTGGGCCTGGTGCTTTGTCGACGAGGCGTTCATCGACCTGGAAGGCGACGTGACGCCGCAGAACGGCCCGATCCCGAAGTTTTTCTGAGGCGGCCGACTGTCGGCCGACCGCTGCGCCTATTTCACCGAGCCAGTAACCGTGCGGTCTATGGCATTGGGATTGTGGTCGTTGCCGGCAAGTGCGGCAATGATCAGAAGACTGGCGACGACCGGGACGAACAGGATGGCCACGCGGGCCTGCACATAAAAGATGGCGCGCCATTCGCTGCGCTTTTCCGGGCTGTTGTCCATCACACTCACTCTCGCCATGCCACCCCAGGCTGGACATAGCGGCGAAGGGTTAAGCAAAGGCTGCTGAATGTGTTAACGCGCGGCGGATTGGGATGTAATCTTGACGGTCAGCGCCGCCCCTCATTGTCATCGGTACGCATCCCGTACGCCTACCCCCGCAACGCCTGCTCCAGATCGGCGATCAGATCATCGCCATCCTCTATCCCCGCCGACAACCGCACCAGCGAATCCGAAATGCCGATTTCCGCGCGCTTTTCGGCCGGGATCGAGCCGTGCGTCATCAGCGCCGGGTGTTCGATCAGGCTTTCGACGCCGCCGAGGCTTTCAGCCAGCGTGAACAGTTGCGTCCGTTCGAGGAAGCGTTTGGTGCCGGCGAGGTCGCGGTCGAGGTCGACCGAGATCATGCCGCCGAAGGCATGCATCTGTTGGACGGCGATGGCGTGCTGCGGATGGCTGGCCAGGCCGGGGTAGACGACGCGGCGCACATCTTTTCGCGCCTCCAGCCACTGCGCAATCTTCAGGCCGTTCGTGGAATGCCGCTCCATCCTGAGCGCCAGTGTCTTGATGCCGCGCAGCGCGAGAAAACTGTCGAAGGGACCGGAGATGGCGCCGATGGCGTTCTGCAGGAATTTCAGCTGGGCCGCCAAATCCTTGTTGTCGCCGACGATGGCGACGCCGCCGACCATGTCGGAATGGCCGTTGAGATATTTCGTCGTCGAGTGGACGACGATGTCGATGCCGAGTTCAAGCGGCCGCTGGATGTAGGGGCTGCAGAACGTGTTGTCGGCGACCGTCAAAACCCCTTTGCGCCTGGCGAGTGCCGCAACGCCTTCGAGGTCGACGATACGCAGCAGCGGATTGGTCGGAGTTTCGACCCAGAGCAGTTTTGTCTCCGGGCGAATCGCTGCTTCCACCGCCGCCAGATCGGTGAAGTCCACAAAACTCACCTGCAGATTGGCCGAGCGCTTGCGCACCCGCTCCATCAGCCGGAACGAGCCGCCATAGATGTCGTCGGTTGCAACGATATGGGCGCCGCTGTCGAGCAGCTCGAGCACGGTCGAGATCGCCGCCAGGCCGGAAGCAAAGGCAAAGGCGGCCGAGCCGCTCTCGAGATCGGCCACCGCGCGCTCGAAGGCAAAGCGGGTCGGGTTTTGGCTGCGGGCGTACTCAAACCCCTTGTGCACGCCGGGCGACTGCTGGCCATAGGTCGAGGTCGCGTAGATCGGCACCATCACCGCGCCGGTCAGCGGGTCATGGCTCTGGCCGCCATGGATGGTGCGCGTGGAAAAAGCCAGGCGGTTCTTGCCCGATGGGGATGTTTCAGCAGTCATCGTGCGCGCCTCAAATGGTTGATCAGGTCGATACGGGTTATCAGGCCGACGAACTCGTCGCCATCGAAGATGATGGCGACCTCGTTGCGGTCGAACACCGGCAGCAGCGCATCCAGCGTCTGATTGGCCTGCAGCGTGTGCAGATTGGAGGTCATGGCGGTGCGCACCGGGGCGTTGAAGCGGTCCCAGCGGCCGTCATAGGGGCCGTCGACCTTGGCCAATATATCGCCCTCATCGATAATGCCGACCAGCTTGCCGTTGTCCAGCACCGGCAGCTGCGAGACATCGGAGCGGCGCATGCGGCCATAGGCGTTGAGCAGGCTTTCGTCGGGGCCGACATAGACGGTGTCGCCGGTGCGGTGCGAGCGCATGACGAGGTCGCGCAGATCGCCATGCTGTTCCTGTTCGGCCAGCCCCTGCTCGGCCAGCCAGAAATCGTCGAACACCTTGGACAAATATTTGTTGCCGCTGTCGCAGACGAAGGTGACGACACGTTTTGCTGTCGTCTGCTCGCGGCAATAGCGAAGCGCGGCCGACAGCAGCGTGCCGGAAGACGAGCCGGCGAGAATGCCTTCCTTCGAAAGCAGGTCCCGCACGGCCAGCATGCTCTGCTTGTCTGGGATGGAATAGGCTTTCCTGACCAGCGACAGATCGGCATTGGGCGGCACAAAATCCTCGCCGATGCCTTCGACGGTCCAGCTGCCGGCCTCTTCCATCTTGCCGGTCTTGATCAGCGGCGCCAGCACCGATCCGACGGGATCGGCCAGCACCATTTCGGTCTTCGGCGATGTTCTGGCGAAGTAGCGGCCAAGCCCGGTCAGCGTACCGCCGGAGCCGACGCCGACGACCACGGCGTCGAGGTCGCCATCGAGCTGGGCAAGGATTTCCGGTCCGGTGGTGGTCTCATGCGCCTCGGGGTTGGCCGGGTTGGCGAACTGGTTGGCGTAGAAGGCGCCGGGCGTTTCCGATGCGATCTTCTCGGCCATGTCCTGGTAATATTCGGCATGGCCCTTGCCGACATCGGAGCGCGTCATGCGCACTTCGGCGCCGAGCGCGCGCAGATGCTGGATCTTTTCGCGCGACATCTTGTCGGGCACGACGAGGATGATGCGGTAGCCCTTGGGGATGCCGACCTGGGCGAGGCCGAGACCGGTATTCCCGGCGGTCGCCTCGACGATGGTGCCGCCGCGCTTCAGCTTGCCTTCCTTCTCGGCCGCGGCAATCATCGACAGCGCAATGCGGTCCTTGATCGAGCCACCGGGATTCTGGCTTTCAAGCTTGATGAACAGCCGGCACTTGCCGGTGTCGAATTTGGTCAATTCGACCACCGGCGTCTGGCCGATGAGGTCGAGCACCGAGGCGTATGGCGGACGCAGGCGCGATAACGTGCCGTCCGAACTGCCTGGCGCAGCTTTTCCGTGCTCGCTCATGTCGATGTGCTCCCTTGAACAAGCGACCGCCTCGGGGGCAGAGCGGCAGCGTAGCTTCTTTTCCGGCCGTTTGCAGTCGGAAAGAAGGTAGATCGTGCCAATCAACCGGCGAGAGGGGGAATGGAATTCCAGTTTTAGGCCGGCTTTGGACTCAAGCCCAACACCCTCCGTAGCGATCCTTCCCACCCCCCTCTGAGGGGCGTGCTATCCCGCCGACGTCAACAGCTTTACCCCAGCAGCTGCTTGCTCAGTCTAGCGCATTGCACGCGGATGTCGGGGATGGCGTCGATCTCGAAGAAGGTGCCGCGGGTCAGCGGCCCGACGGCGAGGATCTTGGCCGATGCGGTGCCGTCGCCGGCGATGATTTCGCACTTGGCCGTTACATCGAGGCCAAGCCGCAGCGGGTCGGGCCGCGCCAGGCCGCGGTCGACCAGCGAGCGCACCACGCTGTTCGACGTGGTCGAGATGTCGCGGGCGATGCCGGTGCAATCATAGATGCGCGCGACCTGCAGCGTTTCCAGCGCCTTTGTGTGGCGGGACTGGATGCCGACGGTGAATCCATCGCCGGCCTCGATGCCGACGACACGGCCGGCGACCGGGCGGATGCGGCCGGTGCGCACCGCCTCGGTGACGCGGGTATGTACCTCGGGCGCCAGCCGATGGCGATGGATGTCCCACCAGGCCTTGGTGTGCTCGACGAAGCGGCGCTTGGCCGAGGACGGCCAGTTCTGCCAGATCTTCTGGTTGAAGGGTCGCAGCCCATCGACGACGTCGCGCCAGTCGATGCCGGCCTTCTGGTTTTCTCGGATCAGGTCGCGGAACCAGCCGACGAAATAGGAGAGCTGCGTACCGAGCGGAATGTCGGCGACGTCGAGCTTGATCGGGTTGCCCTTGCGGTGCGGCGACGGCAGCAGGCCGCGCCGCGACATGGCGACGATCTCGCCGCGATGGCCGCGCTGCTCGAGCGACAGGAAGGCATCGACCATGCTGAGCCCGGTGCCCAGCACCAGCACGCGGGCTTCAGGACCGAGCGCGGTGTCGGCCTCGGTGCCCATGCGGATGGCGTGGCCCTGGCCGGCGCCGGGCTGCTCGTCATGGCCGGTGGCAAGCACCGCCAGATGCGCGACGACGCTGGTGCCGTTGGCCAGCACCACTTCGACACCGGACGATGTCGGCGAGATCGACAGGCTTTCCTCGCGAATTAGCCTGAGACGGCCGGTTTCCTTTTCGCGCGCTTCGAGCTCGTCGAGCACTTCCTTGAGGTAGCGGGCATAGACGCTGCGCGGTGCATAGAAGGGTGTCTGCGGCGTCTGTTCCTGGCTTATCAGGCCGCGCCCCTGCAACCAGCGCCAGAAATTCAGGGGATCTTCGGCATAGGCGCTCATCCCCGCGGCGCTGACATTCAGCACGTGCGCCGACAAAAGCGTCGAATAGGCGATGCCCTGGCCGAAATGCGGACGCTTTTCGATCAGCGTGACGCGAAGGTCCGGGTTCGGCGACTTCAGCAGATGCGCGGCCAACACGACGCCGCTGGCGCCGCCGCCGACGATGATGATCGAGCTGGGGATGATCGAATTGGCGCGCGCGACGCTCATGCGAGCACGCTCAGGATCAGGCGGGGACCTTTTGCGCCGGCGCAAGCTCGTCGATGTCCCTCGCGACCGGAAGGTCGTCGAGGACGATGTCCCGCATCTCGGCCAGCGTGCGCTGGTCGAGCACCTCGGCGATCGCCTGCCGGACCTCGAGCATCAGATGTCGGACTTGGCATGTCGCCTCATTGCAGTCTTCACAGCGCTGATACTGGGTGCGGCTGGCGCAGGGGATGGGCGCCAGCGGTCCGTCGAGCACGCGCACGACATGGCCGACCTTGATCTCGTCGGCCGGGCGCGCCAAGCGATAGCCGCCATCCTTGCCCTTGCGGCTCTGGACGAAGCCGGCATTGCGCAATTCGCCCAGAATGGCGTCGAGGAATTTCTTCGGAATGTTGTTGCCGCTGGCGATGTCGCCGACAAAGGCGAGCTGTCCCATCGGCAGTTGCGCCAGATGGACCAGCGCCTTGAGGCCGTACTTGCCTTTTTTGGTGAGCATAGACCGAATGTTTCTCTGTCAGGCGATGGCCCAAAACCATCGGTTGCGAAACGCCTGACGTGCCTCCCCGCCGCGTGCAAGCTGCTTCGACACATAAATTCTACTGAAATGATATACAAGCCGAGAAACCTTGATTTTGCTTCGTTTTCACGCCGCAGGGGCCACTTTGGCAAGCTTTGTGCCGTTAAGGTCACAGCCAGCCGCGAGCGATTGCGGCGATGAGCGGCGGCTCCTGCTCCCAATGTCGATAAGATTACTATACTTACCCTCGAACACGCGAAAAGTGTTTTCAAATCGACCCTCTTTTACAGCATGGATTTGCGCCATTTGGGGCTTTGCCGGGAATTTTGGGTCGCAGCCTGCGGATCGGCGAAACATGACTCCCGACAACTCGGGCGCCGCCCTGCGCCCGATATCAGGACGCCGCCTTGCCGCTCTGAGACCGGGCGGCCTTAGCGGCCACCGGCACGCCGCTTGACCGCAGCATCCAGCGGTGGCCGTCGCTGCGGAAGTCGGTGAGGCTCAACGGCTCGACATCGATGCTGCGGCAGGCCGCAAGCGGCGCGCCGAGCACATGGACGATCGCCGCTCGGATGACGCCGGCATGGGTCACCGCGATGGTGTGGCCGCTCGTCTGCATCATTCCGTCCATGAGGCGCGCGGCGCGGCGCGCGACATCGGCCAGCGACTCGCCGCCATGCGGCGCGGCCTCGGCATCGCCGAGCCAGGCGGCGATGCCATCCGGCTCAAGCGCCTGGACGTCCTCAAAGCTCCGGCCCGCCCAGCTGCCGAAGTCCTGCTCCGCCAGCAGCGGCTCGACCGACGGTTTGAGCGCCATGGCTTCGGCGGTCTGGCGGGCGCGCAGCGCCGGGCTCACCCAGACCCGGTCGGCGCGGCGCAGGCCCATCGTTTCGGCAAGCGCCAGGGATCGCGGCTCCAACGCCTCATCCAGGTGGAACGACCCCTTGCGCGTGGCAGGCGTGGCGCCACTGCAGATCATGGTCAGGCGTACAAGCATGAGAAAAGACTGCCTCTTTCCGAGCCGCTGAGGCCGGCGACTTCTTGGTTGCGCCGCCCCTACAAGGCGATCGCGTGTAGAGGATCACGGTTCGTGACGGTTTCGGCCGGCAAAATAGCTTGCCAACGATACGGGCCCAACGATACGGGCCCAACGATGCCGGCCAACGATGCCGGATTGAAAGCCGGTGTAAATCGGCACGCTCGCGCCACTGTGACCGGCATCTGCCGAAAGTCCAGGCCTTCTCCCGCAGCCAGGGGTTGGCAGGACCACCAACTCTTCAGCACCTTTCGGGCGCCGTTTGCGTTTGCGCATGGATCGACACGGGCCGGTCACCGCGCCCGCATCAGCCGGTGGTTTTTTTCTAACAAGTGCTTCTTGCTTGGAAGGATTTAACTCTACAAGAATGATAGAATTAGCTGACTATGAACAGGCATCCGCTTTTTCTCATTTTTCATGGAGCCTTTCATGTCCAGCATTTCGCGACGCATTGTCCTCCTGTCGTCGGCAGCTTTGGCGGGTGCGGCCTTCCTCGGCCCGGCCCAGGCGCAGGACCTCAACATCACCATCGGCTACCAGACGGTGGTCGAACCTTCCAAAGTAGCGCAGGCCGACGGCGCCTATGAAAAGGCGACCAAGGCCACGATCGACTGGCGCAAATTCGATTCCGGCGCCGATGTCATCGCCGCCGTCGCATCCGGTTCGGTCGATATCGGCTATGTCGGCTCGAGTCCGCTGGCCGCGGCCGCCAGCCGCGAACTGCCGATCCAGACCATCTTTGTCGTCGGCCTGATCGGCCAGTCCGAAGCGCTGGTCGCCCGCAACGGATCCGGCATCGAGAAGATCGCCGACCTCGCCGGCAAGAAGGTGGCGGTGCCGTTCGTGTCGACCACGCATTACAGCCTGCTTGCGGCGCTGAAGCACGACAACGTCGACCCGAAGTCGGTCGAAATCCTTAATCTCAGGCCACCGGAAATAGCCGCCGCCTTCGCCCGCGGCGACATAGACGCGGCCTATGTCTGGGATCCGGCGCTCGGCCAGATCAAGACGACAGGCAAGGTGGTGCTGGATTCCTCGCAGGTTGCCGCCTGGGGCGCGCCGACCTTCGACGCCTGGATCGTGCGCACCGACTTCGCCGAAAAGAACCCGGACGCCGTGCGCGATTTCGTCAAGGTGACCGGCGAATCCTATGCCCAGTTCCTGGCCAAGCCCGAGGCATGGTCGGTTTCGTCGCCGGAAGCGGCCAAGATCGCCAAGATCACCGGCGCCAAACTGGAAGAGGTGCCGCAGCTCCTCAAGGGTTACGTCTTCCCGACATTGGAGGAGCAGGCTTCCGACAAATTCCTCGGCGGCGGCACGGTCAAGGCGATCGAGGCAGCTTCGGCCTTCCTCAAGGAGCAGGGCAAGATCGACGCCGTGCTGCCCGACTATTCGAAATACGTGTCGTCGAAATACGTGACCGAGGCTCTGGCCTCGAACTGACAGCTGAGTTTTAGGGCGTCCTTTTCGTGCCCCAGCGGCACGCGGCGCTTTAGTGACACGCGCGGTTCTTCTTCCCTGACGCCGCGTGCTGCCTGTCCCGGATCCGCTTAACGAGGGCCGGGGCAGGCTGATTTTCTTCCGGAGCCCCTTTTCATGCCGCATCTCGTACTCGACCCGCATCTCGTACTCGACAAGGTCTCGGTTCACTATGACGGCCAGGCAACGCCGGCGGTCGACCGAGTTTCCATCGATGTCGCCAAGGGTGATTTCGTCGTGCTGGTCGGCCGCTCCGGCTGCGGCAAGACCTCGCTGCTCAATGTCGCCGCCGGCCTGGTCGAGCCCGCGCGCGGTGTCGCCACGATCGGCGGCCGGCCGATCACCGGGCCGGGCTCCGACCGGGCGGTCGTGTTCCAGAACGATGCGCTGTTTCCCTGGCTGACGGCGCGGGAAAACGTCGCCTTTGCGCTCAGGCTGCGCGGCGTGCCGCAAGCGGAGCGGGCGCGTCGCGCCGACGAATTGCTGGTACTGGTCAAGCTCGACGGCGTCGGCGACAAGCGCATATGGGAATTGTCCGGCGGCATGCGCCAGCGCGTCGGCCTCGCCCGTGCACTCGCCGCCGAACCGGAATTCCTGCTGCTCGACGAACCGCTCGGCGCGCTCGATGCGCTGACGCGCGAGCGCATGCAGACGACGCTGCTCGACCTGTGGACCGCAAGCCGGGTTGGCGTGCTGATGGTCACGCACGGCATCGAGGAGGCGCTGGTGCTGGCCACAAGCATCGTCGTGCTGGCGCCGGGACCTGGCCATGTGGTGCGGACATTCAAGACCGGTTTCAGCCGGCGCTATGCCGCAGGCGAGCCGATCCGCGCCATCAAGGCCGATCCGGCCTTTGCCGCGGCGCGCGGCGAACTGACCGACGCGATCTTCGAAGGAGAGGTGGCATGAGCGTCACCTCCTACAGCGAGCGGCCGGCCGTCGCAACCGGCGAGGCCGATGCCCTTTCGGTCCCGTGGTCGCGGCCGGTGCGGAAGCGGCGCAGGGTTTCCTCGCGGGCGATCAGCGCCGTCACCATCCTGGTCGTGCTGGCGGCATGGGCGCTGTCTGCGCGCCTGCAACTGGTGTCGCCGGTGTTCTTGCCGTCGCCCGCCGCCGTGTGGACCAAGTTCATCGTGGTGATCAAGGACGGCTTCGTCGACGCGACTTTGCTCCAGCATATCGTCGCCAGCCTCGGCCGCGTGTTCGCGGCGCTGCTCGCGGCCATCGTCATCGGCGTTCCGGTTGGGCTGGCTATCGGCATTTCGACGGTCGGGCGCGGCATCTTCGATCCCTTGCTCGAATTTTTGCGGCCGATCCCGCCGCTCGCCTATCTGCCGCTGGTCATCATCTGGTTCGGTATCGGCGAACCGTCAAAGATCCTGGTGATCGCCATTGCCATGCTGGCGCCGGTGGCGCTGTCGACGGCCTCGGGCGTGCGCGGTGTCTCAAAGGAGCGCATCGATGCGGCCCGTTCGCTTGGTGCGACGCAGCGCCAAGTGGTGCGCCATGTCATCCTGCCCAGCGCGCTGCCGTCGATCCTCACCGGCCTGCGCATCGCGCTCGGCGCCGGCTGGTCGACGCTGGTTGCAGCCGAGCTGGTGGCGGCAACGCGCGGCCTCGGCTTCATGATCCAGTCGGCCGCCCAGTTCCTGGTCACCGATGTCGTGGTGATGGGAATAGTGGTGATCGCGACAATAGCCTTCGTGCTGGAATTCATCATCCGCCGGATCGAGCGTCAGCTGGTTCCGTGGGCGGGAAAGGAATGAAACAAGTTTCTGCCGGTTTGACCGGCTGCTTCCCTTCGCAGCACGGCGACCGCCGATCCGGAACAGAAGGAGTGATGTCATGACCCAGTCCACCGCGGTGCTGTTCGCCCATCTCGGCAACTGGCTGCTCGCCTGGCGGGAGAACTCGTCGTGGCAGCCGCAGCCGAAATCGCCGGCCCCGGTGCAACTCGACGCCGAACGCGACCGCCTGCCGCCACGCGACGAGGGATTTTACTGGGCCTGGCAGTATTGGTCGCAGTGAGGTGATTGGCGCTCCTCGCCCCGTGAACGGCGAGAAAGAGGCTTTCTCGACCCGCCCGTAGAAAACAATTCCGTTCCGCCTATTCATCTCGCAAAATCGTTTCTCTACTAAGAGCGGCTGCGGCAAGAGTACGCTGTTGCGGCTGCTGGCCGGGCTCGATCGGCCAACCGCTGGATCCCTTACATTCGGGCCGGAGGCGAAGGCCGGCGCCGGCGAAGAGAGCCGCTTCATGTTCCAGGAGCCGCGGCTGTTGCCCTGGGCCAGCGTGGTGAAAAACGTCGAGGTCGGGCTGACCGGGCTTGCCACCGGTGCGGAAGCCAGGCGGCGCGCGCTCGCCATCCTGGGTGAAGTCGGCCTCGCCGACCGCGCCGACGAATGGCCCTCGGTGCTGTCGGGCGGCCAGAAGCAGCGCGTGGCGCTGGCGCGCGCCCTGATCGGCCAGCCTCGGATCCTGGCGCTCGACGAGCCGCTCGGCGCGCTCGATGCGCTGACCCGCATCGAAATGCAGCAGCTTCTGGAACGCATCTGGCTGGAGCAAAAATTCACCGCGGTGCTGGTCACGCATGACGTCGCCGAGGCGGTTGCGCTCGCCGACCGGGTGGTGGTGATCGAGGACGGCCGCATCGCGCTCGATCTCGACGTATCGGTGGCGCGGCCGCGCCGGCGCGGTTCGGTCGAGCTTGCCAGGCTGGAGGGCAGGATTCTGGATCAGCTGTTCGGGTAGTGCTGTCGCGGGCATTCTATCCGAACCGGATAGATAGGTAACAGAATGGACCGGCAATATGGGGTGGCTGTTTTCTTGCTCGCCGGGTTGGCCCTGTTTGCGACTGCGGGTTTGACCAGCGCCTTCCCCCACTCCGTCACCGCTTTGCGGCGCCACCTCTCCCCCCTCCGGAGGGAGAGGAAGGGAGCCAGGCCGCATAAATTCGCGCCCCTGCAAGGCTCGCGCCTTTCCTCTCCCCCGTCGATCGGGGGAGAGGTGTCGAGCGAAGCGAGCCCGAGTGGGGGTCGATCTGTGGCGGTCGACTTTCGTCGCAACTCACCCCGGCGAACGGCTCGCCCATACCAGCCCGGCGAAACCGACCAGCATGGTCACGATGCCGATATAGAGCCATTGCGACTGGCCGGTCATGAAGCTGCCGCCGACCACGCCAATGCCTTGCAGCGACCACAGCGCGCCGATGGCCAGTACGATCAGAGCCAGCAGATATTTGAACAGTCTCATCGTTGGAATCCCTTTTCAAAGTCGATCGTCAACTGCGCCATGACCGTGATGACAGAGCGAAAGGACGGCGCCCAATCGCGCTCTCTTCTACTTGTACTATAACGTCCTGCCTTGCTCACGGAATCTGTGAAACAGCTCGCAATATCGCCGGCGATACGGCCGCGCCACACGAAAGATGCCTGACAAACTGTTTCCCAGCGACTCCAAACGTGTGCCGGTGCCACGGAACTGCCTGATGCTTGCCGCATTTCCTGCCTTATTCGACACTTAACGGCTGGGGTCTGTCGAAAACGGAGCCAATCCCCCCAACATGAAGAAAACAAACCAGACCGCGCTTGTCGCGGTAACGATCGCGGCTGGCCTAATGGTCGGTGCATCCGCCTCCTCCGCCGCTGGCCAGTGCGGCCGCGCCTCCTGGTACGCACTGCATTCCAGGACCGCCAATGGCGAACGCATGAACCCGTCGGCGCTGACCGCCGCGCACCGCAGCCTGCCTTTCGGCACCAAGTTGAAAGTGACCAACCAGAATAATGGCCGCAGCGTCATCGTGCGCATCAACGACCGCGGCCCGTTCATCAAAGGGCGCGTGCTCGATCTGTCCAAGGGCGCCGCCGGCCAACTCGGCTTCATCGGCTCCGGCCATACCTCGGTGTGCATGGCGCGCGTCTAGATCTGTCCAAGTCCGGCCCGATCGGGCCGGACACATCCTGCCCCGTCGTCCAACAGCCTTGCATTTTGCAGTGCACATTGAGCCGGCTGCACCCGCCCAACGCGGTTTCTCAAGGCCTTGGACGAAAGATTGGCATATGTCACGCCACGTGACGTATTGCATCGCAGCAATATCTTGTTAACCTCCGCGCGAGACATTCAAGGCTCGGCGCTGTCCGTCGTCCCTTCGGTCACGGCAGCTGCGGAGTACCTGATGTTCTATCAGCTCTATGAAATGAACCATGCCGCCTTGCAGCCCGCGCGGCTTTATGCCGATGCAGTGCGGCTGTTCTACACCAACCCGCTCAATCCGTTTTCGCATACGCCGTGGGGCCGCTCGGTCGCCGCCACCGCCGAACTGTTCGAGCGCACGACGCGCCGCTACAGCAAGCCGCATTTCGGCCTGAGCAAGACCGTGGTCGACTGGAAGAGCGTCGAGGTCAGCGAAAAGACGGTGTGGTCGAAGCCGTTCTGCAATCTTACCCGCTTCGAGCGGTCGGTGCCCGCCGGGCGAAAGGCCGACCCCAAGCTTCTCATCGTGGCGCCGATGTCGGGCCATTATGCGACGCTGCTGCGCGGCACGGTCGAGGCGATGCTGCCCTATGCCGACGTGCACATCACCGACTGGGTCGATGCCCGCATGGTACCGGTGACTGACGGCCATTTCGACCTCGACGACTATATCGACTACATCATCGACATGCTGCATGCGCTGGGGCCGGACACCCATGTGATGGCGGTGTGCCAGCCTTCGGTGCCGGTGCTGGCAGCGGTGGCGCTGATGGAAAAGCGCGGCGATCCCTTCGTGCCCTCGACCATGACCCTGATGGGCGGGCCGATCGACACACGCCGCAACCCGACCGCGGTCAATCTTCTGGCCAAGGAAAAGGGCATCGACTGGTTCCGCGACAACGTCATCATGCATGCGCCATGGCCGGTGCTGGGCTTCGGCCGCGAGGTCTATCCGGGGTTCCTGCAGCTGTCGGGCTTCATGAGCATGAACCTCGACCGCCACATCACCGCCCACAAGGACTTCTTCATGCATCTGGTCAAGCATGACGGCGACAATGCCGAGAAGCACCGCGATTTCTACGACGAATATCTGGCGGTGATGGACCTGACGGCGGAATTCTATCTGCAGACCGTCGACACGGTGTTCGTGCGCCATGCGCTGCCCAAGGGCGAGATGACGCATCGCGGCGAGGTGGTCGACACCAAGGCGATCCGCAATGTCGCGCTGTTCACGGTCGAAGGCGAGAACGACGACATTTCCGGTCTCGGCCAGACCCAGGCCGCGCATGATCTCTGCCCCAACATCCCGGCTGACCGGCATGCGCATTACATGCAGCCGGCCGTCGGCCATTACGGCGTCTTCAACGGGTCGCGATTCCGCTCGGAGATCGTGCCGCGCATCGTCGATTTCATCACAAGCTACGGCCGCCAAACACGCGTAGCGGTGAAACCCAAGCTGGTCCGCTCCGCCAAAGGCTGAGGCTCGATCCGGCTGCAGCGTGCATTGCCCGCAAAAGCGAGGCGATTTTGCGCGCCACAGGCGTTCTGTTGCACAATAGACGCTGTTGGGCGGGCGCGGGTAACCATGCCGAAGAATCTGGCTCCCCCCATAATTGACACGGAGTGTAAATCCCCTTTAACCTTTCGTTAAGAACAAGGGCGAACGGGGACAATGACTTCCTCACCGATGGCACGGACGCTGCGCCTGTGGGCGGCAGCAGGGCTGGCGATCTCTGCATGCTGGGCGATGCCGGCACTTGCAGGCGGCGCCATGGCGACGGGCGGCATGACCTCGCAGCCGATCGGCCACTATGATTTCTGTAAAACCCAGCCCGGCGAATGCTCGATCCGGCCGAGCAACCTCAACCCCGCCGCGATGACCGACGCCTTCATGCGCAAGCTGATCAACGTGACGTCAAGGGTCAACGCCGCCGTCAAGCCGATGAGCGACTACGACATCTATGGCAAGGACGAGGTCTGGGCCTATCCCGACAAGGGCGTCGGCGATTGCGAAGACTATGTGCTGGAAAAACGCCGCCAGCTCTCGCGCTCGGGCGTGTCGCTGGCCGATCTCTTGATCACCGTCGTGCGCAAGCCGGACGGCGAAGGCCATGCCGTGCTGACCGTACGCACCGACAAGGGCGACTACGTCCTCGACAATCTGACCGACAAGGTGAAGATCTGGGACGCCACCGGCTATCGCTTCCTCAAGCGGCAGGCCATCGACAACACCGGCCGCTGGGTCTCGATCCGCGGCGGCCAGCAGGTGCTGGTCGGCGCGGTCCAGTAAATAAGGACGATGCATGTGAGCGCGTCGCTGCGAACAGCTTCGTCGGAAGCCCGCGGCTAATAACTTTCACGAGATAACCGCAAGTCGGCGCTGCCCCTCATTGCCCTGCCGGGCATTTCTCCCCGTATAGTGACGGGGAGAAAGATGCTGCCATCGGTGATTTCGCCAATCGTCAACGTTGCAAAATAGTCGCCGGCAGGCGGATGAGGGCAGCGCTGCCCTCGAAATCTTACCTCTCGAAACGCCTCCTCAAAAAATTTCGCTACCTGCGTGAACCAAACCGTCTCCAGCGGCGACACACAGCCGTAAACAGAAACCCAACCATGGAGACTTCAAATGACTGCTTTCCTGCGTAATGCTTTCCTCGCCGCCATCGCGGTATCGTCCCTGGCCGGATCCGCTATGGCCGACCAGACCGGCTGCGCCAAGAACAACCAGTGGGGCAATCGCTGTTGCGATCTCACCTCGGACTGCCTGGGTGGCGGTCGCGGCGGCGATCATGACAGCACTGGCGGCCGTGGCGGCCAGGCCGGCGCGAAGTAATCTCGCTATATGCCCGCTGGCTAACGGCCGGCGGGCATCGCCTTCAGGATGAAATGCCGGCGCTATTGATGAGCATTCGTGGCCTTGGCGCCGCCCTACTTACGCCGCTCCAGTGCCGCCCGGATCGAGCCGGTGATGCGGGCAAGCTCGGCTTCGTCCAGCTTCTCGATGTTTTCGGCCAACAGATTGGCCAACTCGGTGGCGGCAGGACTGAGGCCGGACGTATCGAGTCTCACCCGCGGATGTGAGGCCTCGGCCAGACGCGCCAGCTCTTCGGCATCGTCCCAGATGACGTTGAAATAGCCGATGATCTTCTGGATCAGCGTCCAGGTCGGCGCGCCGCGGCGGCCATGTTCCAGCGCCGACAAATAGGCGGCGCTGACTCCGATCGCCTGCGCCATGTCCTTCTGGCGCAAGCCGCGCTCGGCTCGAAGCGCCCGCAGTTTTTCGCCGAACGGCGTCATCAGCGGGTTCGCCTGAGTCGAACGTAGAGCGCGCCCGAACCGCCGTGGTTGCGGGCGGCGTGATCGTGGCTGGAGACCAGCGGCCGGAAGGCAGGCGTCGACAGCCAGGCAGGCACGGCGCGCCGCAAGACGCCGTCGCCGCCCGACGACGACCCTTTTCCCGTAATGACGAGGACATAGCGGATGCCGCCGGCATGGGCCCGGTGCAGGAACGAAAACAGCAGCGAATAGGCCTCGTCCTGGGTCATGCCATGCAGATCGACGCGGCCTTCGATCGGCAGCCGGCCCTTCTTCAGCTTGTCCAATGTCGGCTCGTCCAGCGCGTGCGATACATGCTGCGCCTTCGGCTTGGCGGCGAGGACCGGACCGACAGCGACCGGCGTCTGTGCCGGCCTAGGGTCTACGACGATGTCGGGAATCTCGACCGCGGTCCGGCCCTTCAGCGGTCGGGCGGTACGCGCCACCAGGTTCCACAGCACCCGATCGTCTTCGTTGAGTTTATCGGGGCGCTTGCTCATCGATTCGATTCCGAAACGAGAGCGCGTGGAACCAAGGCATAGAAATCGGCCGCATTGCGAACGACGCCGGCGATCTCGCCGGCCGCATCGCCGGAGCCGGCGAACAGATCGCCCCGCGCCGGCCCGATGATGGCCGAGCCGGTGTCCTGCGCAATCATCAGCCGCCGGAACGGTTTTCCGTCGAAGGCGGTCAGCGACGGAGCGTCGATGTAGAAGGGGGTACCGAATGTGTGCAGCAGCCGGTCGACCGCGAGCGAACGGCCCGGCGTCAACGGCACCTTGGCGGCGGCGACAGGACCGAGTGCGGCATCGTCGACATCGGCTTCGCGAAAGAAGATGTAGGAGCGGTTCTGCCAGAGGATCTCGTCGACGCGATCCGGATGCGCCCTGAACCAGGCGCGGATAGACTGCATCGTCACTTTTTCCAGTGGGATTTCGCCGAGTTCGGCGAGAATCTTCCCCGGACCGCTGAAACGTTGGCCGGATTTGGCGGCGTAGGTGACGCGGCAAAGCCGGCCGTCGGTCATCTTCAGCCTGGCCGCACCTTGCACATGGATGAAGAAGACGTCGACCTTGTCGGCAAGCCAGGCGATTTCCAGGCCTTGGCCGGCCAGCGCGCCTCTCTCGATCTCACTGCGGTCGAAATACTCCACCAGGCCCTGCGGCGTATCGCGGGCCAAGGCGAGATAGTCGTCCATCCCTCGAGGACGGTTGGCATCATCGATGTCGACGAGATCGGAAGGCCGCGCCAGTAGCGGCACCGTGAATTCATCCGTGCGCACTGGTGAAGCCTCGGCCTCGGGCTCGTAGAAGCCGGTGACCAGGCCGGGGTTTTCGGATCGAATCTGGACTGGTGCGAAATGGCGCTCGAAAAAACCCTTGGCCGCCGACCGATTCGCCGGCGAAACGGTGCGCGCCTCGTCATAAGCGCCGGCAAACGCGTCGAACCGGACGCCCAACGAACCGGTGCGGTAGGGCTTGTTCAGGACATGAAAGGCCGAACGGCGGAAGGCTTCGAAAGCGGGCAGATGGTCATCGGAATTCCAACCGGGAAGATCATCGAAGGACTTTTCCACGAAAAGCGGCGAGAGCGACACCTCAGCCTCGCCACTGCCCATGTTTGCCTGCATGTCGCTATCCCAAAAAAGCTGCCCGCGCCGGGCGACATGCATAGGCTCAGTCTTCTTCCTCGGTGGCGACCAGCTTCCAGTTCGGATCGCGCGAGCGTGTGTCGCGTGCGAAGGTCCAGACATCCTTGACCTCGGCCACCGTCTCGGGATCGCCATCGATGACGGCACCCGCCTTGTCGCGGGTCGCCGAAATCAGTTCGCTCACGATGCGCAGCGTGATGTGGGCCTCGCCGCCCTTCATCTCGGCCGAGACGATGTCGGCCTTGTCGATGCCGACGAAGGAGGACTGGATCTTTTCGGCTTTCGCCTCGCGGTCGCCAATCGCGGCAACGAAGCCGTCAAAAACCTCGCGCGACAACAGGTTCTTCAGCGTTTTGCGGTCGCCATCGGCATAGGCCATGACGATCATCTCATAAGCCATCTTGGCGCCGTCGACGAAGACTTTGGGGTCGAAGGAGGGATCATTATCCTTGATCGCGCGCAGGCCCTTGTTGAGGTCGGTGTCGGGCTTGGCGAAGGCATCGATGGCCGCATAGGTCTCGGCAGCCGTCTCGCCCTGCATGCGCTTGCGTGGCAGCGAAACCACATTTTCGGGCTTCTGGGTCGCGTCCTTCTCGGTGCGGCTGGCCGTGTACGGATCGAAGGGCGGGCGCTCGCTGCCCGTGCGGCGGCCAAGCACGTTGCGCAACTGGAAAAAGATCACCACCGCCGCAATCAGAAAGAAAATGGTGCCGAAGTCGAAGAATCCCATAACTTTCGCCAATCAATCCCTGACCTGGCCGGGACCGCCAGCCAATCGGGCGGCGGTCGCATGGCGTTAAACATGCAAAGCATATAGAACGCATGGCGCAATCATTCAAATCAAAGGCAGGCATACCTATCTAACGGCCTCAGTGCCAGCGGCGATTATGCGCCGCCCGGCAAACATGGAAACGATCGGTCTAGACTTGCGCATTTCCTTCCTTCCTCTGTTCCTGCTTGCGCTGCCGCTGCTGGAAATCGCCGGTTTCGTCATTGTCGGCCGCGAGGTCGGGGCGCTGGCGACGGTCGGCCTGGTGCTGGCTTCAAGCATTGCCGGCGTGCTTCTGCTCCGGCACCAGGGTTTTGGCGTCATGGCGCGGGTCCGCGCCGAGATGGCCGGCGGCGGCGACCCCAGCCGCCAGCTCGCGCATGGCGCCATGATCGTGGTCGCCGCGATCCTGTTGATCATCCCCGGCTTCATTACCGATATTATCGGCCTGCTGCTGTTCCTGCCGCCGGTGCGCGACCTTGCCTGGCGCAGGCTCAAGGGCCGCATCGTCGTCGCGACCGATTTCACCGCCGGCGGTTTTCGCGGCAGGTCGCGCGACAAGGTCATCGACCTCGACGACGGCGACTATTCGCGCGAGGACGATTTCAACCGCGGTCCCGACCATAACTCGCCGTGGCGCCGCCTGAAGGACGACTGAATGTCGCCTTGAGGACGACTGACTATTGACCCCTTCCGGCCTGAAGGCGGCAAACCTTGTCTTGTCTTGCCGACCATGCTAGCCAACGCCCGATTTCAATTCGGTCAGCGCTGCTGTCCAGGCAAAAGGAACAAGGCTCATGGCCAGCAAAGATGACGCGCCGGTCGGCGCCGCCAACGGCAACGGCGAAACGGCGCAGCCGTCGCTCAACGTGCTTGCCCAGTATGTGAAGGACCTGTCCTTCGAAAGCCCCGGCGCGCCGAACTCGCTGCGCGGCCGCGACAAGGCCCCCGGCATCGCGATCAACGTCAATGTCAATGCCAACCCGCTCTCCGACAAGCAGTTCGACGTCAATCTGACCTTGAACGCCAAGGCGTCCTTCGACCAGGAAGTGCTGTTCAATGTCGAACTGGTCTATGGCGGCGTATTTGCCATCGCCGGCTTCCCGCAGGAGCACATGCTGCCGATCCTGTTCATTGAATGCCCGCGGCTTTTGTTCCCGTTCGCCCGCCAGATCATCGCCGAAGCCACCCGCAATGGCGGCTTCCCGCCCCTGATGCTCGACCCGATCGATTTCGCCCAGATGTTCCAGCAGAAGCTGGCAGAGGACCAGGCGGCATCGAAGGTCAAGGTGAGCTGAAGGCAAGCGTCACGCGCATGAGTTGAAAGCCCGGCTTCGTGCCGGGCTTTTTGTATACTGAGATGCTGGCGGGACAGCACCCCCCTCTGCCTTGCCAGGCATCTCCCCCTCAGGGGGGGAGATTGGCCGTCATCGCGACCTTCGCCAACTTTAGAGGTTGCAGGAATGGGCTGGAGCGGCGAAGCTGCTGATCTCCCCCCTTGAGGGGGAGATGGCCGGCAGGCCAGAGAGGGGTGTGACGGAACGCTACCTCCGCGATCCGTTCACCCCGCCGCCACCTTCAGCCACAGCGCCTTTTCACCGAGCGTCGCCACCAGCCCCGCATGCGCCGCTCGCTCGCCCTGGGTCAGGCGCGGCGGCAGGGCAATTGGCCTGGCGGCGATCGAGATGTCGATATCGGCAACGTCGCCATTGCTGTTGAGCTGCACCACGACGGCGTCGAGGACAAGTGCGGCCTGCTTGCCGCCGATGAGTTCGATGTAGACTTCGGCCAGGAGCTCGGAATCGAGCAGCGCGCCGTGCTTGGTGCGGTGGCCGTTGTCGATGCCGTAGCGGCGGCAGAGCGCGTCGAGCGAATTGGGTCCCATAGGGTGCTTGCGCCGCGCCAGCGCCAGCGTGTCGACGACGCGCCCGGTGTCTATGGCCGGCTGGCCGAGCCGCCCGAATTCCGTGTTGAGGAAGCCGATGTCGAAATTGGCGTTGTGGGCGACGAGCTTGGCGCCGTCGGTGAAGGCGAGCCATTCCTCGGCGATTTCGGCAAAGGTCGGCTTGCCGACGAGGTCGGCGGCGCTGATGCCGTGCACGGCTTGCGCCTCGACATGGACGGCGCGCCCCTGCGGATTGATGAATTTGTGGAAGGTGCGGCCGGTCGGGAAGCGGTTGACCAGCTCGACGCCACCAAGCTCGATGATGCGGTCGTCGCGCATGTCGAGTCCGGTGGTTTCGGTATCGAAAATGATCTCACGCATAGAATCAACCCACTCCTGGAGGAGTAGAATCATGGAGCGGAACAAAATGGCAATGGGCAATGCCGACAGCCTGCCGTCAGGAGCCTGATGGGCGCGACTTATCCCCCAGGAGTTAGCAGGCGAGTTCAGCGCCCTGAGAGCTCGGCAATGATCGCGCCGACCGCGGTGCGGGCGGCGTCCATGCCTTCGCCGGTGTCGATGACGAAATCGGCCTGCCGGCGCTTTTCGGCGTCGGGCACCTGCTTGGCCAGGATTGCCGCCAGCTTTTCCTCACTCATGTCAGGACGCGCCAGCACGCGGGCGCGCTGGATTTCGGCCGGCGCGGTGACGACGACGACCTTGTCGACACGGTTGCGGCCGCCGGTTTCGAACAGCAGCGGAATGTCGAGCACGACGAGCGGCGCGCCGGCGGCGCGGTGCCTTGCCAGAAAGGCATCGGCATCGGCCCGCACCAGCGGATGGACGATCGTCTCCAATGTCTTCAGCGCAGCAGCGTTGCCGAGCACGCGGCGCGCCAACTCGGTGCGGTCGACCGAACCGGCAATCACGGTGCCGGGAAAGGCCGCCTCGACGAGAGGTGCTGCCTTGCCGGCATAGAGGCGATGCACGGTCTCGTCGGAGTCATGCACCGGCACGCCGGCGTCGACGAACATTTTCGCCGTCGTCGACTTGCCCATGCCGATCGATCCGGTGAGGCCGAGCACGGTCATCATTTGGCGCCCATCATTTGCGACCCATCATTTGGCGAGGATGTCGGCGACGATCATCTGTCGCAACTCAGGCGTGACCTGTGGCATCTTGCCGAACCAGCGTTCGAAACCGGGCACAGCCTGGTGCAACAGCATGCCGAGCCCGTCGACTGTCTTCAAATTTCTCCCGCGGGCAGCGGCAAGCAGCGGTGTTTCCAGCGGCACATAGACGATGTCTGCGACAATGGCGTGAGCTGGCAGGCAGGCCGGATCGGCGGCCAGCGTCGCATCGCCATGCATGCCAAGTGCCGTCGTGTTGATCAGCAAGCCGGCATCGCCAAGCAAGTCGCCGACCGCGCCATGCGCCGAAACGCCGGCGCCGAAGCGGTCGGCGAGTTCCTGCGCCCGCGCCAATGTGCGGTTGACGATGCGGATATCTTTGATGCCGCGCACTTTGAGCGCGTGGATGACCGCGCGCGACGCGCCGCCGGCGCCGAGCACCACGGCCGGAGCGTTTCTCTCCCAGCCCGGGGCATGCTCGTCGAGATTGCCGGCAAAGCCGATCCAGTCCGAATTGCCGCCCCACAGCACGCCGTCGTCCAGCCACAGCATGTTGACCGCGCCGATCATCTCCGCCGCCTGGTCGCGGCGCTCGACCCGGGCGAAGGCGACCTCCTTGTGCGGGATGGTGACGTTGCCGCCCTGGTAGCCATTGGCCTGGAGGGAAGAGAGGAACTCGGGGAAATCGGCCGGCGCGACATCGATCGCATGATAGCTGCCGTCGATGCCGTATGTGTTCAGCCAATAGCCGTGGATCTTCGGCGAGCGCGAATGCGCGATCGGATGGCCGGTGACGAAAGCTTTTTTCTCAACCATCGATGGCTCCGAGCGCACGCAATTCCGCCAGCACCGGTAACAGCGGCAGGCCGACAATGGTGAAATAATCGCCTTCGATCTTTTCGAACAGCTGGATGCCTTCGCCCTCGATCTGGTAGGCGCCGACGCTCGACAACGCCTTGGCGCCGACGCGGGCCAGGTGCCGGCCGACGAAGGCCGGATCGAGCTTGCGCATGGTAAGGCTGGCGATGCCGACATGGCGCCACAGCACCTTGCCGTTGCGGCAGAGCACGGCGGCGCTGTTCAGCTGATGCGTCTTGCCTGACAGCGCCAGCAGATGGCGGCGGGCGCCTTCCATGTCGGCCGGCTTGTGGAACACTTCATCTCCCAGTGACAAAGTCTGGTCGCAGCCGAGCACCAGGGCGCCCGGTCTGCGTTCGCTGACCTCGGTCGCCTTGGCTTCGGCGAGTATCAGGGCGACATCTTCCGGCGACACACCGCTGTCCTGCAACGGCGCCTCGAGCGCACGCTCGTCGACATCGGCAGGCACCGCTTCGATGCCGAGCCCGGCATTGATGAGCATTGCTTTGCGGAACGGGCTGCCGGAGGCAAGGATGATTTTTTCGGTCATGGGTTCTGGGCCTGGTCGATAGTGGTTGATTGGGGCAGGAGGTCGAGTTGCCATCCCATCATCTATTCTTCCCCCGCAGGGCAACAATGGCTGCCGCGGTCTCTTCGATCGAGCGGCGGCTGACGTCTATCATCGGCCAATTGTGGCGGGTGCAGATCTGGCGGGCATAGGCGAGCTCTTCGGCGATCGAGGCACGGTCGACATAATCGGTCGCTTCGTAGGTGCTGCTGTTGCCGAGCACGCGGTTCTGCCGGACATGCGAGATGCGTTCGGCGGTGGCGATCAGCCCGACGATCAGCGGCTTGGTGGCAGCGACCAGGCTTTCGGGCACCGGCACGCCGAGCACGATCGGGATGTTGGCGGTCTTGATGCCGCGGTTGGCGAGATAGATGCTGGTCGGCGTCTTCGATGTCCTGGAAATGCCGATCAGCACCACATCCGCGTCGTCCATATTGAGCGGCAGCTGGCCGTCATCATGCTCCATGGTGAAATTGAGTGCGTCGATACGGTGGAAATAATCGGCGTCGAGCACATGCTGGGCGCCGACGCGGCGGCCGGCCGGCGTGCCGAGATAGGACTGGAAGACGGTGAGGACCGGCTCCAGCACCGAAACACAGGGTAGCCCCATGGTGGCGCAGCGCTCGTCAATGCCGCGCGCCAGCTTCTGGTCGACGACGGTGTAGAGGATGATGCCCGGTTCCTCCTCTATGTCCTCGAAGACTTTCGCCACCTGCTTTTCGGTGCGGATGAGCGGATAGATATGCTCGATGGCGCGCGCATCCTTGTATTGCGCCGAGGCGGCGCGGCCGGCCGCCAGCAGCGTCTCGCCGGTGGCGTCGGAGATCAGGTGCAGGTGAAAGAAGCTCTGGGGTTTGTTCACAGGGGGCGCCTCAGGCTGTGGGCTTGTGTGGATAAATAGGGACCGCAAAGGCGACCGGCTGGAGGCGACTGTATCAGAAGGCCAGTTGTCCACAATTCGATGCGCTGTCAGCTTCACTGTGCGGCTGGGGACAAATCTGGGGACGGGCGTTTTTGCCAGCGCTTCATCCACAGAGGCGGTTTTTCAGCGGCTACGCCAAACCATTGACTCAAGTGATGGAATCCTGGTCATCCACACTCTTTGACAATCCCGCGGAAGAAACACGCGACAAAATGCTGGCTGGCCTTTTCCAGGGCAAAGCGGGACAGGTGACAACCACCGATACCAACAGACTCTTAGAATCAGAAGATTCTAGAAATAGACTATTTAATTACAGAGAAGGCAGGGAAGAGAGCGCTCAATGCCCGAGAACCGCATCGTGCTGGACGTGCTGAGAGGCGAGGCAGTGTTTCCGCCGCCGCTCTGGATGATGCGCCAGGCCGGGCGCTATTTGCCGGAGTACCGCGAGACCAGAAAGCGCGCCGGGTCCTTTCTCGATCTTTGCTACAATCCTGATCTGGCCGTCGAGGTGACGCTGCAGCCGATCGAGCGCTTTGGCTTCGATGCCTCGATCCTGTTCTCGGACATTCTGGTCGTGCCGCATGCGCTGGGGCGCGATGTCCGCTTTGAGGAGGGCCGCGGGCCGCTGCTGACGCCAATCACTGCAGCTGAGATTTCGGCTCTCAACGGCGAAACGTTTCACGTGAATCTCGAACCGGTCTACGAGACGGTTCGCCGGCTGCGGGCAAGATTGCCTGACGAGACCACGCTGATCGGCTTCTGCGGCGCGCCGTGGACGGTGGCGACCTACATGATCGCTGGCCACGGCACACCCGACCAAGCGCCGGCGCGGCTGTTTGCCTATCGCGAACCGACGGCCTTCAAGCATCTCCTGAAAGTGCTCGCCGATAACTCCGCGGCCTATTTGATCCGCCAGATCGAAGCCGGTGCCGACGTGGTGCAGATTTTCGATTCCTGGTCCGGCGTGCTTGATGATGCGTCTTTCGAGCAGTTCTGCGTGCAGCCGGTGGCGGAGATTGTCGGCCAGGTTCGTGCGGTTCATCCCGATGTACCGATCATCGGCTTTCCCAAGGGCGCCGGCGCCCGCTACGAGACCTATCGTGAGAAGACCGGTGTGACGGGGCTGGGGATCGACTGGACCGTGCCCCTGGCGGCTGCGAACGAACTGCAGCATTCAGGGGCGGTCCAGGGCAACCTCGATCCCTTGCGCCTGGTGGCCGGCGGCAAAGCCCTGTCGGACGGCGTTGATGCGATCCTCAAGGCGCTGGGAGACGGACCGCTGATCTTCAATCTCGGCCATGGCATCACGCCGGAGACGCCGGTGGCACATGTCGAGGCGATGGTGAAGCAGGTGCGGAGCGCGACACGCTGATGGCTCAATCGGATAATACGGGCGGCAACAGCACTCGTGGGGCGATGATGCGCATGACCATCGGCATCGGAGTGCTGGTTGTTCTCACCGCACTTTTGTTTTTCTTTGCGCCTGAGGGTTTCTATCCCTGGGCGAAGGCAATCCATATCCTGGCCGTCATCTCCTGGATGGCCGGCATGCTCTATCTGCCGCGATTGCTGGTCTACCACGCCGACGCAGAGAAGGGGTCCGTCCAATCGGAGACCTTCAAGGTGATGGAGCGGCGTCTGCTGCGCGGCATCATCAATCCGGCGATGATCGTCACCTGGGTGTTCGGGCTTTGGCTTGCCTGGAAAGTGTTTGGCTTTCACGGCGGCTGGCTGCACGCCAAGATAGGCTTGGTGCTGTTGCTGTCGGGCGTGCATGGCTATCTGGCCGGTGCTGTCAGGAAATTCGCCGAGGACCGCAATGAAAAACCGGCGCGGCACTGGCGAATCGTCAACGAGATCCCCACATTGCTGATGATCGCCATCGTCATCCTGGTTGTCGTCAAGCCGTTCTAGGCCCATTTCGGTCGACAAAACGCAGCTTGCTCTTTCCCCCGACCGACGATAAAAGACGGGTCTTCCTTCCCGTCATGCGCCGCCCTTGATTGCTTTCGGCCGCGCCCGGCATTTATCGCATCCAGCCGATATATTTTCCCCAAAGCAGATTCAGAGTCCGTCTATGCAAGAAATGAAACTCGCAGAGTTCAAGAACAAGAAGCCGCCAGAGCTGATCGCCTATGCCGAATCGCTCGAAGTAGAAAACGCCAGCGTCATGCGCAAGCAGGAGTTGATGTTTGCCATCCTGAAGAAACTGGCCGCCCAGGACGTCGAGATCATCGGCGATGGTGTGGTCGAGTTGCTGCAGGACGGTTTCGGCTTCCTGCGCTCAGCCAACGCCAATTATCTGCCGGGTCCCGACGATATCTACATCTCGCCCTCGCAGATCCGCCGCTTCTCCTTGAAGACCGGCGATACCGTCGAAGGCCCGATCCGCAGCCCAAAAGAGGGCGAGCGCTATTTCGCCCTTCTCAAGGTCAACACGATCAATTTCGACGATCCCGAAAAGATCCGTCACAAGATCCATTTCGACAATCTGACGCCGCTCTATCCGACCAAGCGGCTGAAGATGGAGATCGACAATCCGACCGGCAAGGACATCTCGTCGCGGGTAATCGACCTGGTGGCGCCGATCGGCAAGGGACAGCGCGCGCTCATCAACGCGCAGCCGCGTACCGGTAAAACGGTGCTGATGCAGAATATCGCCCACTCGATCACGGCCAATCATCCGGAATGCTATCTGATCGTACTTCTGATCGACGAACGGCCAGAAGAAGTGACCGACATGCAGCGTTCGGTGAAGGGCGAGGTCGTGTCCTCGACCTTTGACGAACCGGCGGTGCGCCACGTCCAGGTCGCCGAAATGGTCATCGAAAAGGCCAAGCGCCTGGTCGAGCATGGCCGCGACGTCGTTATTCTGCTCGATTCGATCACCCGCCTCGGCCGTGCCTACAACACCGTTGTGCCGTCCTCCGGCAAGGTGCTGACCGGCGGTGTCGACGCCAACGCGCTGCAGCGGCCGAAGCGCTTCTTCGGCGCGGCCCGCAACATCGAGGAAGGCGGCTCGTTGACCATCATCGCCACCGCGCTGATCGACACCGGCAGCCGCATGGACGAAGTCATCTTCGAAGAGTTCAAGGGCACCGGCAACTGCGAAATCCAGCTCGACCGCAAGGTCGCCGACAAGCGCATCTACCCGGCCATGGACATTTTGAAGTCCGGCACCCGCAAGGAAGACCTGCTGGTCTCCAAGCAGGATCTGCAGAAGATCTTCGTCCTGCGCCGCATCCTGGCGCCGATGGGAACCACCGACGCGATCGAGTTCCTGATCGACAAGCTGAAGCAGACCAAGACCAACGCCGATTTCTTCGATTCAATGAACACGTAAGCAGTTTCACCGGATCATCGGTCATGCATGAAACCCCGTTCCGGGAAACCGGGACGGGGTTTTTCATTGCGGGGGCAAACAGGTCGCATTTCCGACAGGGCGTGGCCTTGGGCGGCAATTTCCATCGCTGTCGTCATGCGAGTAATCCCGTCTCGAAGATCGGAGGCCGCATGAAGAAAACAATCCCGACCCTGATCGGCTTCTCGGCCATCCTGACATGGTCGTTCCTGGCGCTGCTTTCGACTGCGGCTGGACCGATTCCGCCCTTTCAGCTGGCGGCGATGACGTTTCTGCTTGGCGGGTTGGTCGGCGCGTCGAGCTGGCTTGTCCGTCCGGCGGCGATCAAGTCGCTGCGCCAGCCGTGGCAGGTCTGGGCGCTCGGCACAGCGGGGCTGTGCATCTATCACTGCGCCTATTTCTTCGCCATCCACTCGGCGCCGCCGGTCGAGGTCAGCCTGATCGCCTATCTCTGGCCGTTGCTGATCGTCGTCTTTGCCGCCTTCCTGCCTGGAGAAAAGCTTAGGGCCCATCACATCGCCGGCGTCGTGCTCGGCCTTGCCGGCGCCATTGTGGTGATCACCAAGGGCGGCACGATCGGACTGGCCAATGGTGTGATGAAGGGGCATGTCATCGCGCTGTTCTGCGCTTTCATCTGGGCCGGCTATTCGGTTTTATCGCGCCGCTTTGGCAAGGTGCCGACCGATGTCGTCGCCGGTTACTGCTTCATCACGGCTGCGGTCGCCTTGGTGCTGCACCTGACGCTTGAGGCTACCGTCTGGCCACAGACGGCGACGCAGTGGAGCGCCATCGTCATCTTGGGCGTAATACCGCTAGGCGCCGGCTTTTACGCCTGGGACTATGGCTGCAAGCACGGCGACATCATGATCCTCGGCGCCCTCTCCTACGCGGCGCCCCTCTTCTCGGTCATCGTGCTTCTGCTGGCAGGCTTTGGTGTGTTTCACTGGTCGGTGGCTGTTGCTTGCATCCTGATCACGGTCGGAGCGGTGGTCGCGGCCAAGGATTTGCTGTTCGCGCCGCGGCCGCCATCCATTGATGTGACGCGGCTTCCTTCGGCCTTGGACGGAAACACGGGTTGCCGGGGTCGCAACAGCGGCTCGGTTCCTACGGATCCGGCCCCACGGGCAGGATAGCCGGTACATAGCTCCGGTCTGCCGGTCTGCGGCCGGATGCCACTGGCCAATGTTAAGTCGATTCGCATCCGTTCCGATCGCGGAGACGATCGGCGTGACGCGGGTCGGGATTTCCGATTCGCAACCGGAACGAGGCTTGCCTCATGGGGAGATGAGCTCCAGCTTCACGGTTCCGGGCCAGGAACAGGCATTAACGATGCCGGCCTGCCGTAGGGCTTGCTGGCCCGCCCAGAACTGCTTGGCGTCGGGATTAGGACCCGCCTGCTCGCACATGGATGACAAGGCGGCTATACAGATTTGGTAATGTCCGGCCGCTCCTCGCGATCAACCTTGATATTGACGAACAGCCGGTTCATGACGGCCGCGACACTGTGGGATTGTCGATCGGACAGCTAGGCGACCGGTGAGAAGGGCAAATGATTTCAGGCGATTCGATCGTTGCGCTTTCCAGCGGGCGCCTGCCCGCCGGCATCGCTGTCATCCGCATTTCCGGACCGAGGACTCGATTCGTTGTCGAAACGGTGGCTGGTGGCACGGTCAAGGACCGGTGTGCGACCCTGCGCAAGCTCCGAACGGTGGACGGGTCGCTTATCGACAACGGCCTGGTGCTGTTTTTTCCTGGGCCGAACAGTTTTACCGGCGAGGATGTCGCCGAGTTCCACGTCCATGGCGGCCGCGCGGTCGCCGGCAAGATGCTGGAGATCGTCGTCGGCTTTGACGGCCTGCGTCATGCGGAGCCTGGGGAATTTACGCGCCGGGCTCTTCTCAACGGCAAGCTGGATCTGGTCGAGACGGAGGCGTTGGCCGATCTGGTCAATGCCGAAACCGAAGCGCAGCGGCGCTTTGCCGTGCAGAATGCCGAAGGAGTGCAAAGCGAACTCTATCTTGGCTGGCGCCGTCGGCTGATCCATGCACGGGCGATGATCGAGGCGGAAATCGACTTCGCCGACGAAGACGACGTGCCCGGTTCGGTTTCGGACACGGTCTGGTCCGATGTGCGCGCAATGGTGGGCGAGATCGGCCGGCATGTCGATGGCTTCCATGCCGCCGAGATCATCCGTGACGGGTTTGAGGTTGTCATCCTCGGTGCACCGAACGCCGGAAAATCCAGCCTGTTCAACGCGCTGGCCAGGCGTGAGGCGGCGATTGTTACCGACGAGCCCGGCACGACGCGGGACTTGCTCGAAGTGGTGCTGGATCTCCACGGAGTGCGGGTCAGGGTAACCGACACCGCGGGCCTGCGCCAGTCGCCCGGCAAGATCGAAGCGATCGGTATCGAAAAGGCGCGGGCCAAGGCGCACACGGCTGACCTGGTGCTGTTGCTGGAAGATCTGGCGGACCCTACTGCCATCGGCAACATGCCTGTTGACGCCCCGGCTTTGAGAATCGGCACCAAGGTCGATCTCTTGAAAGGTTCGCCGCGATCAGAGGCGTATGATGCGTTGATATCGACGGTGGACGGCACTGGGTTGGCTGAACTCCTGGCCGAGATCGGCAGGCGCGCCGCAGCTGCTATCGGCGATGCCGGTGACATCCTGCCGTCTCGGTTGCGGCATGTGGAGCTGCTCAATGAGACCAGGCGCTTTCTGATCTCGGCTTTGTCGGGGCAAGAGCGCGGCCAGGAGCTGCGGGCGGAAGAGCTGCGTCTTGCGGCGGACCGGCTTGGCCGGATTGTCGGCGCGGTGGATGTCGAGGACCTGCTGGACGTGATCTTTTCGCAGTTTTGCATTGGAAAGTGACTCACGTGAAACAGGGGGGGCGTGTGAGTGACTCACGTGAAACACAGGGGGCCGCCCTAGTGCGTGTTTCACGTGAAATGAGGAGTTTGGCAAAAACGGCAAGTGCCGAAGGCCGGCCCCGCCCCTCATTGTCCTCCGGGCATTTCTCACGTGCAGTGACGGGGAGAAAGATACTGTTATCCGGGATTTCGCCAACCACCGAAGCGCGCCAGCGCTTGAGCTCCTCCTTGTTCACCGGGAGAAGATGCCGGCAGGCAGATGAGGGGCAGCGCCAGCCGAGGTAATTGTCGCCGCTTCCCTGACTCACGTGAAACACCTCTGCGGCTTTCAGCACTCCGTTCCCCGTGAACGAATCAACCTGCAATCCTTGACAGCGTGCTCTCGTGGGGACATGTGTCGGGAAATCTCTGAATCTGGAAGGGACAATGATCGATCACTATGATGTGGTTGTGGTGGGCGGTGGCCATGCCGGGTGCGAGGCTGCGAGCGCTGCCGCGCGCGCCGGTGCCAGGACCGCGCTGATCACGCTGCGCTTCGACACGATCGGTTTCATGTCCTGCAATCCGGCGATCGGCGGACTCGGGAAGGGCCATCTGGTGCGTGAGATCGACGCAATGGACGGGCTGATGGGCCGCATCGCCGATGCTGCCGGCATCCAATTCCGCCTGCTTAATCGCCGCAAAGGCCCTGCCGTGCGCGGGCCGCGCACGCAGGCCGACCGCAAGCTGTATCGGCTGGCCATGCAGGAAGCGATTCGGCAGCAGAACGGTCTCGACGTCGTCGAAGGCGAGGTACTGGACTTCGACATCGTGGATGGACGGGTCGCCGCTGTGCGCCTGGCCGACGGGCGCCGGTTGGTGTGCGGCGCGGTGGTGCTGACCACCGGCACGTTTCTCCGCGGTCTTATTCACATTGGCGACAGGAAGATTGTCGCCGGGCGGATGAACGAGCAGGCGAGCCTTGGCCTGTCGGCGACGATGAGCCGCGCCGGTTTCGCGCTTGGACGGCTGAAGACCGGCACGCCACCGCGGCTCGATGGCCGCACCATCGACTGGGCGTCGCTGGAAAGCCAGGCGGCCGACGAACATCCAGTGCCGTTCTCGCTGCTCACCGACACAATCAAGAATCCGCAAATCCATTGCGGCATCACGCGTACGACGCCGGCGACGCACGAGCTGATCCGCGCCAATCTCGACCGCTCCGCCATGTATTCCGGCTCGATCGAAGGCGTAGGTCCACGTTACTGCCCGTCGATCGAAGACAAGATCGTCAAGTTCGGCGATCGAGAAGGTCATCAGATATTCCTGGAGCCGGAAGGGCTGGACGATGACACCGTCTACCCCAATGGCATCTCGACCTCCCTGCCCGAAGACGTCCAACTCGACATTCTGAAGACGATCCCGGGCCTGGAACGCGCGACCATGCTGCAGCCCGGCTACGCCATCGAATATGACCACGTCGATCCGCGCGAGCTCGAGCCGACGCTTGAGACCAAACGTATTGCGGGGCTTTTCCTGGCCGGGCAGATCAACGGCACCACCGGCTATGAAGAAGCCGGAGCGCAGGGCCTGCTCGCCGGGCTCAACGCCGGGCGCAAGGTTTCGGCTGGCGACCAGATCGTGCTCAGCCGCACCGAAGCCTATATCGGTGTGATGGTCGACGACCTCACCAGCCGCGGCATTGCCGAGCCCTACCGCATGTTCACTTCGCGGGCGGAGTTTCGCCTATCGCTGCGCGCCGACAATGCCGATGAAAGGCTTACGCCGCTGGCAAATCGGCTTGGTATCGTGTCGCCGGAGCGGACGCGGCGGTTCAATCAAGTCACACAGGATCTTGATAGGGCGCGCGAACTCGCAGTTGCGACGACGATGACGCCCAACGAAGCGGCGCGGCATGGGCTGGAGATCAACAGGGACGGCGTGCGCCGCTCCGCTTATGAATTGCTCGCTCATCCCGGCGTCGATATAGCCTGGCTGGCCCGTGTTGCGCCGGCCTTTGGCGCAATCAACGTCAAAACCGCTGAGCGGCTCGAAACGGAAGCGAAATATTCGGTTTACCTTGATCGCCAGCAGGCGGATGTCGCACAGATCCGCCACGAGGAAAGCCGGCTGATCCCGGCGTCGGTGGATTTCGCCGATGTTCCTGGCCTGTCCAATGAGCTGAAGCAGAAGATGCTAACGCGTCAGCCCCGGTCGATCGCTGACGCGCAGCGTATGGAAGGCATGACGCCGGCGGCGCTGGCCATCATCGTCGCGCACGTCCGCAACGCCGAATCGGCCGCCCAAAGGGCCGTTGCGTGAGCGCTGCCTCATGGGCGAGCCTGCAAGAGGCCGCGGGACCGGTTTCACGTGAAACATTCGATCGGTTGGTGACGTTCGAACAGTTGTTCCTGAAATGGAACCGCAGCATCAATCTGGCCGCGCCGTCGACGCTGGACGATGTCTGGGGCCGCCATATTCTGGATAGCGCGCAGCTGGCGCGAATCGCACCGCAGGCCAAACGCTGGGCCGATCTCGGTTCGGGCGGCGGTTTTCCGGGCCTGGTAATGGCCTTCCTGCTGGTCGAACGCGATGGCGCGTCGATCGATCTGGTCGAGAGCAATCGCAAGAAAGCGTCGTTTTTACAGGCGGTCATTGGCCAGTTCGGTTTGCCGGCACGGGTCGTCGCCCGGCGCATCGACGACAGCTATGCGCTTGTTTCCGCACCGGAAATCATCACGGCGCGGGCGCTTGCCGCGCTGCCGGCGCTGCTCGATCTGTCGGCGCCGTGGCTGACCAAGGGATCGCGGGCGCTGTTCCACAAAGGCCGGGATTACCGCTCCGAGGTGGAAGAAAGCACTCACCGCTGGGCTTTCGATCTGGTAGAACATCCGAGCATGACCGACGCCCATGGCGTCATCCTCGAAGTGACCGATCTGCAGACTGCGTAAGCTCTCCTTCGCAACCTTGGCGACGCAATGAATATCTGGCCCACATGAATACCTGGCACAGACCCATGAAAACCGGACCTCGCATCATCACCGTCGCCAACCAGAAGGGCGGCGTCGGCAAGACAACCACCGCCATCAATCTGGCCACGGCGCTGGCCGCGATCGGCGAAAAGGTGCTGATCGTCGATCTCGACCCGCAAGGCAATGCCTCGACGGGTCTCGGTATCGACCGCAAGGACCGCACCGTCTCCTCCTACGATGTGCTGACCGGCGAACTGGGCCTGGAAGAGGCCGCCATTCCAACGGCGGTGCCCGGCCTGTCGATCGTGCCGTCGACGCTCGATCTGCTCGGCATCGAGATGGAAATCGCCTCGGCGCCGGATCGCGTGCTTAAGCTGCGCAACGCGCTGCGCGCCGCCACCGAGCGCGGTGCGCCGTTCGGCTATGTGCTGATCGACTGCCCGCCCTCGCTCAACCTTTTGACTTTGAATTCAATGGCGGCAGCCGATTCTGTTCTTGTGCCGCTGCAGTGCGAGTTCTTCGCGCTGGAAGGGCTAAGCCAACTCCTGGAAACGGTGGAGCAGGTGCGTCGTTCGATCAATCCAGACCTGATCATCCAGGGCATCGTGCTGACCATGTATGACGGCCGCAACAACCTCGCCAACCAGGTGGTGCAGGACGTGCGGGCACACATGGGCGACAAAGTCTACGAGACGATCATTCCTAGGAATGTGCGGGTGTCCGAGGCGCCGTCCTACGGCAAGCCGGCAATCCTCTACGATCTCAAGTGCTCAGGCAGCCAGGCCTATCTGCAGCTGGCGTCCGAAGTGATCCGCCGCGAGCGCAAATTGCGCGCCGCTTGACTAGGCAGGGTCGATAAACAAAGCCGATCCGTCACCGAAACGATCAAGAATCTGGAATTGAGATGAGCGAAGACCTTTCGAGAAAGAGACTGGGGCGTGGACTGGCGGCGCTGATCGGCGAGATCGACCGCCCGGTGGCAGCCGAAAAGCCGGGCTTGAATGCGGACGGCAAGGTGCCGATAGAGTTCCTGAGCCCGAACCCGAAAAACCCGCGCCGCCACTTTGGCGACGCCGACCTCACCGATCTCGCGCAGTCGATCCGCGAGCATGGCGTGGTGCAGCCGGTGGTGGCGCGGCCTTCGCCGACGCAGGCCGGGCGCTACGAAATCATCGCCGGCGAGCGGCGCTGGCGCGCGGCCCAGCGAGCCGGGCTGACCGAGATCCCGATCATCGTGCGCGACGTCAACGACCGCACAGCGCTGGAACTGGCGATCATAGAAAACGTCCAGCGCACCGATCTCAACCCGGTCGAGGAGGCGCTCGGCTACCAGCAATTGATCGACGACCACGGCTACACACAGGCCGACCTCGGCAATGTAATCGGCAAGAGCCGCAGCCACGTCGCCAACACGCTCAGGCTGTTGAAGCTGCCCGACGTGATCCGCGACATGCTGGTCGACGGCGCGCTGTCGGCCGGCCATGCCCGGACGCTGGTGACGGCGCAGGATCCCGCCGGGCTAGCCAAGCAGATCGTCGAAGAAGGGCTTTCGGTGCGCCAGGCCGAGGCGCTGGCGCAAATGCCGGCGGGCGGTACGCCGCCCAAGGCAAAACCAGCACACGGCGCATCGGGCAAGGATGCCGACACGCTGGCGCTGGAAAGGCTGATGACCAACACGATCGGCATGATCGTGACCATCGAGCACAAGGGCAAAGGCGGCGCGATCCGCGTGGACTACCGCAGCCTGGAGCAGCTCGACGAGCTATGCCGGCGGTTGAAGGACGAGCGGTAGAAAGTTGAGGTTGCGCCATATTTAGCCGGCGAATGAAGTTCTGGCTTAGGATGAAGAAAGGGCTTGGCGGTTGCCGGCCCTTCTTTTTATTGGCGATTGCCGAAGGGATCGAACTGCTGATCTCCCCCCTTGAGGGGGAGATGGCCGGCAGGCCAGAAGGGGTCGTCTCCCATCAAGCGCCGACCTCGTTTGTCGTTGCGAAAGGCGCCAGCGCTCCACGCGCGGCGACCCCCTCTGTCGCCTTTGGCGACATCTCCCCCTCAAGGGGGAAATCACCGCTGCGCCAGCCTCGCGCTCTCCACCGCAATGCCGAGCAGCGCCTGCCGTGCCAGCGCTTCCGACAAATCCGGCCTGCGCCTGGTCTGCAGCACGGCCGATTGCAGCCGGTTCAGCGCGCGGCTGAGCGCCTCGACGTTCCAGCGCTCCAGCGCCTTCTCCACCAGCTTGCGCCGCGAGAAAAACACCGGCGGACGGGCGCCGGCCATGGCCGAGGCGGCGTTGCGGCCGGCGGTGTCCATCTGGCCGCGCATGACCTGAAGCTGCTGCAGCTGCCGCATCGCCGAGGACAGCACCAGGAAAGCATGGCCGCCGGACAGGCAGTGGCGGGTGAAGGCGGTGTCGAAGTCACCGATCTTGCCTTCCAGCACAGCATCGACCGCGTCGTCGAAGGAGGCGCCGGAAACGTCGCCGGACATCGCCCTGACGTCATCGAGGCCAATGTCCTTCTGGCCGTGGGCGTAAAGCACCAGCTTTTCGATTTCACCGCGCGAGGCCAGCCGGTCGCCGCCGAGATTGCGGCGCAGCGCCTGGCGCGCATCGAGCGCCATCGACATGCCGGCCTTGCGCAGCTCGTCGTCGATGACGCTGTCGATGTCGCGGGCTTCATCGGCATAGCAAGGCAGCGCCATGGCGTTGTCGGCCGCCTCGACCACGGCGCGCAGCCCGACGCCCTTTTTGAGATCGCCGGCCTCGATGAGAATGATGGCGTCGCGCACGGGCTCCGCCGTTAGCGCCTTGACGTCGTCGGCCAGCGCCTTCTGACCGCTGGCATTTCGCACCCACAGAAGCCGCCGGTCGGAGAACATCGGCACGGTGCGGGCTTCATCGAGCAGCCGGCCCTGGTCGCGATCGACCTCCGCGCCGTCGAGCCGTACGACGGAAAACGGATCGTCGAGCGGCAGGCCGGTTTTCGCGGCAAAGGTTTTGGCCCGCTCGGCGACCAAGCCGCGGTCGGGTCCGTAAAGCAGGACGATCGATATGCGCGCGTCCGGCTTCGCCAGCCACGAATCGACTTCGTATCCTTTTTTCTGCGCCATTAGCGGTGGTTAGCATGGGGAGAGGGCGGAGTGAACCTTCTCCAGAGAGTTCGAGACCCGATTGCCCTTCCTCCGGAGGGGGGAGAGGTGGCTCGGCGAAGCCGAGACGGAGTGGGGGAACCACCTGGCAATCGCCGCGAACGGACAAAGGAAGGGCACTATCTCAAGCGTTGCCTAGCGCCCAAGGGTCGACCCCCACTCCGTCGAGCTTCGCTCGACACCTCTCCCCCGATCGACGGGGGAGAGGAAAGCGCAAGTTCGCCGACCTTGGTTCCCTCATCTCTCCCGGAGGCTGTGAAGTGACTATCTGCCGGAAATCCTGCAAAACTTTGCGCCTAATTGCGCGCCGCTCCCCAACATCGACAAGAAATTTCGCCGACATATCTGCATCTTGCGGTCGCCTGCCGGCCGGGACGCCGGATCGGTTTCGGCGCCCCATGAATTGGCGCTGTGCCGGGCGCGCGGATGTGCAAATATCGACGCCAGGCAAATGGGAGGACCATGGTCATGACCGATGCTGGGATGTTGCGGTTTCATGTGCCGGAGCCGGAAGTGCGGCCGGGCGGAACGCCCGACTTCTCCAACGTGCCTATCCCCAAGGCCGGCTCGGTGCCGCGACCGGACATCAATGTCGATCCGCGCACCGTCCGCGACATGGCGTTTTCGATCATCCGTGTGCTCAACCGCACCGGTGAGGCGGTCGGGCCGTGGGCCGGGCTGCTCACCGACGAGGAGCTGCTCGAGGGGTTGCGCCACATGATGACGCTGCGCAGCTTCGATGCGCGCATGCAGATGGCGCAGCGCCAGGGCAAGACCTCGTTCTACATGCAGCATCTGGGCGAAGAGGCGGTGAGCTGCGCTTTCCGCAAGGCGCTAGCGCCAGGCGACATGAATTTCCCGACCTATCGGCAAGCCGGCCTGCTCATCGCCGACGGCTATCCGATGGTCACGATGATGAACCAGATTTATTCCAACGAGGCCGATCCGCTCAAAGGGCGGCAATTGCCGATCATGTATTCGTCGAAGGAGCATGGCTTCTTCTCGATCTCCGGCAATCTGGCGACGCAATACATCCAGGCGGTCGGCTGGGCGATGGCTTCCGCTATCAGCAACGATTCGAAAATCGCGGCGGCGTGGATCGGCGACGGCTCGACGGCCGAATCCGATTTCCATTCCGCACTGGTGTTCGCCTCGACCTACAAGGCGCCGGTCATCCTCAATGTCGTCAACAACCAGTGGGCGATCTCGACGTTTCAAGGCATTGCGCGCGGCGGTTCCGGCACCTTTGCCGCGCGCGGCCTCGGCTTCGGTATTCCGGCGTTGCGCGTCGACGGCAACGACTATCTCGCCGTTCATGCCGTGGCCAAATGGGCGGCGGAGCGGGCGCGCCAGAATCTCGGCCCGACTCTGATCGAATATGTCACCTACCGTGCCGGCGCGCATTCGAGCTCGGACGATCCATCTGCCTATCGGCCGAAGACTGAATCCGACGCCTGGCCGCTCGGCGATCCGGTGATGCGGCTGAAGAACCATCTGATCCAGCGCGGCGTCTGGTCGGATGAGCGCCATGTACAGGCCGAAGCGGAAATCCTCGACACGGTGATCGCGGCGCAGAAGGAGGCCGAAAGCAACGGCACGCTGCATGCCGGCGGCAAGCCGTCGACGCGCGAAATGTTCGAGGGCGTGTTTGCCGAGATGCCGCCGCATCTCAGGCGCCAGCGCCAGCAGGCGGGAGTCTGACCATGCCGAGACGGACCATGATCGAGGCGATCCGCGACGCCATGGACGTGTCGATGGCGCGCGACGAACGCGTCGTCGTCTATGGCGAGGATGTCGGCTTCTTCGGCGGGGTTTTTCGCTGCACGGCAGGCCTGCAAGCGAAATACGGCAAGAGCCGCTGCTTCGATGCGCCGATCAACGAATCCGGCATTGTCGGCTCCGCCATCGGCATGGCCGCCTATGGGCTGAAGCCATGCGTGGAAATTCAGTTTGCCGACTACATGTACCCGGCTTACGACCAGCTGACGCAGGAAGCAGCACGCCTGCGCTACCGCTCGAACGGCGATTTCACCTGCCCGATCGTTGTCCGCATGCCGACCGGCGGCGGCATTTTTGGCGGCCAGACGCACAGCCAGAGCCCGGAAGCGCTGTTCACCCATGTGTCGGGGCTGAAGACGGTGGTGCCGTCCAATCCTCATGATGCCAAGGGGCTGCTGATCGCGGCGATCGAGGATCCCGATCCGGTGATTTTTCTGGAGCCGAAGCGGCTCTATAACGGACCGTTCGATGGCCATCACGACCGACCGGTGACGCCATGGTCGAAGCATGAACTGGGCGAGGTCGCCGACGGCCATTACACGGTGCCGCTCGGCAAGGCGGCGATCCGCCGGGCGGGCTCGGCCGTCACCGTGCTCGCCTACGGCACCATGGTCTATGTCGCGCAGGCGGCCGTGGAAGAAACCGGCATCAATGCCGAGATCATCGATTTGCGGACCCTGCTGCCGCTCGATCTCGACGCGATAGTCGCTTCGGTGAAGAAGACCGGGCGCTGCGTCGTCGTGCACGAGGCGACACTGACCTCCGGCTTCGGCGCCGAGTTGTCGGCGTTGGTGCAGGAAAATTGTTTCTACCATCTGGAAGCGCCGGTGGCGCGCGTCACCGGTTGGGACACGCCCTACCCGCATGCGCAGGAATGGGAGTATTTCCCGGGGCCGGCCCGTGTCGGCCGCGCGCTTCTCGAAACCATGGGAGCTTAGGGATGGGCGAACACATCATCAAGCTGCCGGATGTCGGCGAAGGCGTCGCCGAGGCCGAACTTGTAGAGTGGCACGTCAAGGTCGGCGACCTCGTGCGGGAGGACTCGGTGCTTGCCGCCGTGATGACCGACAAGGCCACTGTGGAAATACCTTCGCCGGTCGATGGCGAGATCCTGTGGCTGGGCGCCGAGATCGGCGACACGGTGGCGATCGGCTCGCCGATCGTGCGGCTGAAGGTTGCGGGCGAGGGCAATGTCGCCGAAGGCTCGAAATCGTCAGAGGCCACGGCGGCACCGACCCCCACCCCTGCCGGGGCGAGCCACGGGTCTCGCCCGTCCTCCGGACCCCCACAAGGGGGAGGCGTTTCGGCCACGAAATCCGACGCCAAGTCGCCATTACCTGCACCAGCAGCCAAAAGCGCACGGGCAGCTGAGACTGAATCCCCCTCCCCCTTGTGGGGAGGGGCCAGGGGTGGGGGTACTGCGCCGACATCTAAAGGTGCGGCACCCTCCGGCGCGCCGCGCGCGGAGGGCGAAAAGCCCTTGGCGTCGCCCGCCATCCGGCTCAGGGCGAAGGAGGCGGGGATCGATCTGCGCCAGGTGTCGGGAACCGGCCCTGCCGGCCGCATCAGCCACGAAGATATCGAGGCCTTTCTCGCGCGTGGGCCGCAGGTGGCGAAGGCGTCGGGTCTGGCGCGCAATGACAGCGTCGAGGATATCAAGGTCATCGGACTACGGCGCAAGATCGCCGAAAAAATGTCGCTGGCGAAGTCACGCATCCCGCACATCACCTATGTCGAGGAGATCGACGTCACAGCACTCGAGGAGTTGCGCGCGGCGCTCAACAAGGAAAAGCGCAAGGGTGTGGAGAGGCCGAAGCTGACGCTGCTGCCGTTCCTGATGCGGGCGATGGTCAAGGCGATTGCCGACCAGCCCAACATCAACGCGCTGTTCGACGACGAGGCGGGCATCATCCACCAACATGGCGGCGTCCATATCGGCATTGCCGCGCAGACACCGTCGGGCCTGGTGGTGCCGGTGGTCAAGCACGCCGAGGCGCGCGACCTCTGGGATTGCGCGGCCGAGCTCAACCGCCTGGCCGAAGCGGCGAAGTCGGGCACGGCGAGCCGCGACGAGCTGTCGGGATCGACCATCACCATCACCTCGCTCGGCGCCATGGGCGGCGTGGCGACGACGCCGGTCATCAACCATCCTGAGGTGGCGATCGTCGGCGTCAACAAGATGATGGTGCGGCCGGTGTGGGACGGCACCCAGTTCATCCCGCGCAAGATGATGAACCTGTCATCAAGCTTCGATCACCGGGTGGTCGACGGCTGGGATGCGGCGGTGTTTGTGCAGCGGATCAAGGCGCTGATTGAGACGCCAGCGCTGATATTTGTGGATTGAGGGGCGGAACGACCGAGATGACGGCGGGACAGCGCCCCCCTCTGCCTTACCAGGCATCTCCCCCACAAGGGGGGAGATTGGACGTCACGCAGGGTTTCGCCAATCTCCATCGTTGCAGGAATGAGCGAAGCGAAGAAACTGCTGATCTCCCCCCTCGTGGGGAGAAGTCCGGCAGGACAGAGGGGGGCGCGAAGGATCGGGACGGAACATTCCCTCGCATCAAAGGGTCACGCCATGAAAGAAATCTCCTGCAAGCTGCTGGTCATCGGCGCTGGGCCCGGCGGCTACGTCTGCGCTATCCGTGCCGGCCAGCTCGGCATCGATACGGTGATCGTTGAAGCCGGCAAACCGGGCGGCACCTGTCTCAATGTCGGCTGCATCCCGTCCAAGGCGATGATCCATGCGGCGGAAGAGTTCGAGAAGGTCGCGCATATGGCCGGCGGCAGCAGTCCGCTCGGCATCTCGGTAGCAGCGCCCGTGCTCGATCTCGGCAAGACGGTTGCGTGGAAGGACGGCATTGTTAGCCGGCTGACCGGGGGCGTTGCCGGGCTACTGAAGAAGGCCAAGGTCAAGACCGTCTATGGCTGGGCGACGTTCCGCGACGGCAAGACCGTCGCGGTCGAGACCGAGACCGGCACCCAGATCATCCGCGCCGAAACGGTTGTGATCGCCACCGGCTCGGCGACGGTGGAACTGCCGTTTCTGCCGTTCGGCGGCCCGGTGATTTCATCCACAGAAGCGCTGGCTCTCGGCGAGGTGCCGAAAAAGCTCGCCGTGGTCGGCGGCGGCTATATCGGGCTGGAACTCGGCATGGCGTTCGCCAAAATGGGCGCCGCGGTGACCGTGGTCGAGGCGCTGCCGCGCGTGCTGGCGCAGTATGATGCGGAACTGACCCGGCCGGTGGTGAAACGGCTGGCCCAGCTCGGCGTCGAGGTGATGCTTGGCGCCAAGGCCAAGGGGGTCAAGGGCGACGCGTTGCTGGTCGAGACCGCGGACGGCAAGAGCACCAAAATCGCGGCAGACAAGATCCTGGTCACGGTCGGCCGCAAGCCGGTGACGGAGGGCTGGGGCCTCGATCAGATCGATCTCGACATGGCCGGCAAGTTCATCAAGATCGACGACCAGTGCCGCACCTCGATGCGCGGCATCTATGCCATTGGCGACGTCACCGGCGAGCCGATGCTGGCGCACCGGGCGATGGCGCAAGGCGAAATGGTGGCCGAGATCGTCGCCGGCCACAAGCGCAGCTGGGACAAGCGCTCGATCCCGGCCGTCTGCTTCACCGATCCGGAGCTGGTGACGGCAGGGCTAACGCCGGAGGAGGCGAAGGCTTCAGGCGAAATCAAGATCGGCCAGTTCCCCTTCGCCGCCAACGGCCGGGCGATGACGAAACTCGGCGAGGACGGGTTTGTTCGTGTTGTCGCCCGCGCGGACAACCATCTGGTGCTGGGCATCCAGGCGGTCGGGCAAGGCGTGTCGGAACTGGCGGCGGCGTTCGGCCTGGCGCTGGAAATGGGCGCGCGGCTGGAGGATATCGCCGGGACCATCCATGCGCATCCGACGCAAGGCGAAGGCTTCCAGGAAGCGGCGCTGAAGGCGCTGGGCCACGCGCTGCATATTTGAAGTGCGCTTACCCTCCCCCTTGTGGGGAGGGTCGATCCGCGTAGCGGAGCGGGGTGGGGGTCCTCGCCGACCGTCAGCGCTCACCCCCACCCCGTCTCGCCATCTCCGCTTCGCTCCGACCGCGAGCCGACCCTCCCCACAAGGGGGAGGGTGGCCGCTCAGCCGTTGGTTGTCGCAGATCAGCGGAATGTACTAAGTGTCGGTCCATGGACACCGGCCTGAAGAAATACATCGCCATACGCTACAACATCGCCGCTGGCTTCAAGCCAAGCCAGTGGGACGGAAAGGGCCGCGCCAATCTCGACCCGGTCTGGCTGGTCGAGCGCCTGGCGTTGTTCGACACCTATTGCGCGTCGTCGCTCGAAGGCCAGTCGCTGAAGGATTTTACCGTCCTTCTGGCGTTCGATGCCGATACGCACGAGAACTATGTTCGCACCGTGTGCAGCTGCGTGGCCGGTGTCGACGTCAGGCCGATCCTTGTCGAGGCGGGCGAGGATTACAATGATCGCTTCAATGCCTTCGTCCAGGCCGATACCGATGCCGACTATGTTTCGCTCACGCGGCTCGACAGCGACGACGCGCTGGCGCCGACCTTCATGGAGCGCGTCGAGCACTACGCGCGCCGGGAGATCGAAAAGCGTGTGGTGGACCTGCAGCCGCTCTACATTGCCTTTCCGGACGGCCAGAATTTCGACACGGCAAGCGGACGCTACACGCACCACGACTATGTCACGTCGGCGTTCGGCACGCTGGTCGAAAGGAGATCGCCGGCGATGAGCGGCGTCTACAGCGAGCACCACGCAAAAATGGCGACGCGCTTCAACACCGTCGTGGCGGCATCGAAGGGCGCACAATGGTGCATCGTCATCCATGACAACAACGCCGCCAACGTGTTGAGGGGGAAGCCGGTCTCGGGGCCCTCCTTCACGGTGGGCCGACCGGGTGTCGAACCCAAGGTGCCAGCGCGAAGGCAAAGCGCGCCACGACAGGCGACGCAGCCCCGCATGGCGCCGCGGACCGCAGGCAACTTCATCCGGTTTCTGCTCGGACGACCGATGGCTCTGCGGAAGTAGCGGGCGCTTCACCCTCCCCCTTGTGGGGAGGGTCGATCGCGGAGCGGAGCGGGGTGGGGGTCCTCGCCAACCGTCGGCGCTCACCCCCACCCCGTCTCGCCATCTCCGCTTCGCTCCGATTGCGCGCCGACCCTCCCCACAAGGGGGAGGGTGAAGTAGCTCAGCTTGCCAGCCGGCTTACCATCTCGTGCTGCGCATAAGCGCGCCCAAAACGATTGGCGAGAAACGCATCCAGCGCGATGTTTTCCTGCTTGACGAAGCCGGTCGCCGGCAAGGTGCCGTCGGCCAGCATGTCGAGCACGGCGCAGATGCCGGAGGCGGTGGTGATCTGGATTGCGCTGCGCACCTGGTTGCCGATGCGCTGCGAATAGATCTTGTTGGCGTAGGTTTCCTGCAGCAGGCGGCCATTGCGGCGGCCCGAGACGGTGACGAAGACGATGACCACATCCTGCAGCGTTGCCGGCAGGGCGCTCTCGAAGATATCCTTCAGCACGTCGCGGCGGTGGCGCAGGCCGAGATCGTTGAGCAGCGCCTTCATGATCGCCGCGTGGCCGGGATAGCGGATGGTGCGGTAGTTCAGCGTGCGCACCTTGCCCTTCAGCGTCTCGGCCAGCGTGCCGAGACCGCCGGAGGTGTTGAAGGCCTCATAGGTGACGCCGTCGAGCGAGAACTCTTCGCGCTCCTCCAGCGGCGGCACCTCGATCAGCTCGCCCTCGACGATCGCCTCGCAGGGTTCGCAATATTCGTTGATGACGCCGTCGGTGCTCCAGGTCAGATTGTAGTTCAGCGCATTGGATGGGTATTGCGGCAGCGCGCCGACGCGCATGCGAACGCTTTCCAGCGTGTCGAAGCGGCTGGCGAGATCATTGGCGACGATCGAGATGAAGCCCGGCGCCAGGCCGCATTGCGGAATGAAGGCGCTGTTGCCCGACTTGGCCAGCTCCTTGACGCGGCGGGTCGAGACGACATCCTCGGTCAAATCGAGATAGTGCACGCCGGTGGCGGCGGCCGCTTCGGCGATGCGCGTGGTCAAATGGAAGGGGGCGGCGCTCAGCACGGCGAAGGCGCCGGCAAGGGCGGCCTCGAGTGCGCCCGGCGCTGCGATATCGAGCTCCAGCCCCTCGACGCCGGCGGGAAGTTCGGCCGCGGCAAGCTGCGCCGCCGCGCGGTCGATAACGGTGACGTGGTAGTCGCCGCTGTCGGCGAGCATGCCTGCAATGGTGGAGCCGATCTTGCCGGCGCCGACGACGATGATTTTCTTCATGACCTTGCCCCTCGTGAAAACTCTTTGGCCCAGACCGCCGCGCGGTGGACGCGATGCCTTCAAGAATCGCAGCTTGCCTGTCGAAAGGAAGCGTGAAACTGTTCGAAACGAACCCCACAATTGATCAATACGCCGATAAAGTTCGTCAAAATGCTCACTGACGCCGAACAAAAGCTGCTTTCCTTGCTGCGCGCCAATGCCCGCGCATCGACCACTGAGCTGGCGCGCCAGCTCGGCGTTTCGCGCACGACGGTGCAGAGCCGGATCGAGCGGCTGGAACAGCGCGGCATCATCACCGGCTATGGCGTGCGGATGGCGCCGGACTACGAGCAGGGGCTGGTGCGGGCGCATGTGCTGCTCACCGTCACGCCGAAACTCGCCGACAAGGTGGTGCGGGCGCTGCAGGCGCTGCCGCCGGTACGGACGCTGCACTCGGTGAGCGGCAATTTCGACATGATCGTCATCGTCGACGCGCCGTCGATCAGGGATCTGGATGCGTTGCTGGACGAGATCGGGGCGATGGACGGGGTCGAGCGGACGTCGTCGTCGATTATTTTGTCGACACGGATCGATCGGTAGGTGGAACGCATGAGCCGCTAATCTCCCCGTGCGGGGGAGATGGCCGGCAGGCCAGAGGGAGTCGGGTCGACTGGGCTCGGCCTACCTGCCGCTGCAGAAGGAGGTTAGCGCTCCACGCGAGGCGACCCCCTCTGTCGCCTTCGGCGACATCTCCCGTCAAGGGCATAGGCGCTAAGATAGCTTTGGCATGGACTGAAACTTGCGCTTTCGTGGTGGTTCGCGCCAGCGATATCGCAAGGCATGGAGATTTTGGCGCAGGGC